>JAGUXE010000153.1 GCA_020061995.1 Ignavibacteriales bacterium
AAAAAGGCCATCAAAAATATAGAGATAATCTTCCATGAGGCCGCGGTTGTTGGTGTAGGTCAGTCAATGTATATGGTTTCAAAATATGTAAAGGATAATACTTTTGGAACAGCAAACCTATTGGATATATTAGTAAACGAAAAACACAAAGTTAAAAAACTTATTGTTGCCAGTTCAATGAGTGTCTATGGAGAAGGTTCTTATAAATGCGCTAAGTGTGGAGAAGTTTCACCTAAATTTAGGTCTGAAGACCAAATAAAAAAGAAAAAATGGGAGATGTCTTGTCCAAGCTGCGGTAGAAAGATAAGGCCTATCCCTACGAATGAGAATAAAGAACTATTTCCCACATCCATTTATGCCATGTCAAAGAGGCATCAGGAAGAAATGTGTCTTTTGGTAGGCAAGACTTATAAAATACCCACTGTAGTTTTAAGATATTTTAATGTGTATGGACCAAGACAGGCCTTATCCAATCCCTATACTGGCGTTTGTGCGATATTCGCATCCCGCATAAAGAATAATCATGCGCCGATAATTTATGAAGACGGTCTGCAATCCAGGGATTTTATAAGCGTAAAGGATATCGTAGAAGTGAATTTATTAGTGATGGACGATAAAAGAGCCGATTATCAATATTTTAATCTGGGTACCGGTCAATCGCGGACCATTCGGGAGATTGCCAATCTATTTATAAAATTGCATAGAAAAACTTTGGTGCCTGAGATTACAAATACGTATAGAAAAGGAGATATAAGGCACTGCTTTGCAGATATCTCGGCTATAGAGAAATTAGGATTCAAGCCACAGGTAGATTTTACTGAAGGGATGCAGGATCTATTAGATTGGTCAAAGACGGTAAGTGCGCAAGATAAGGTAGAAGCAGCAAATAAAGAACTAGAGAAAAGAAGGTTAACTTCAAAATAAACTTTTTCTGATTAAAAATGTATAACCACAAGAAGATTTCTGTAGTTTTTCCGGCATATAATGAAGAAGAGAACATTATTTCGGCGATAGAAGATTTCTATAGCACTGGCGTTATCGATGAAATCATCGTAGTAGACAATAATTCAACTGATAAGACCTCAGAGATGGTTTTGCAGACCAAAGCCACACTTATTAAAGAAGAAAGGCAGGGTTACGGTTATGCTTTACAGCGAGGCTTAAGAGAAGCAAAGGGAGATTTGATTATTTTAACAGAGCCGGACGGAACATTTATAGGTAGAGATGTATTCAAATTGTTATCTTATTCCGAAGATTTTAAATTGGTTTTAGGAACAAGGACAACCAGTGAGCTTATCTGGGAAGGTGCAAATATGATTTTTTTTCTAAGGGTTGGTAATATCATGGTAGCAAAACTCTTAGAATTACTTTTTGACGGTCCCTCACTTTCAGATTGCGGTTGTACAATGCGACTGATTCATAGGAATGCCCTGGATATAATTCGGCCAGAGCTGAGAGTAGGCGGCTCGCATTTTTTACCTGAGATGGTCATACTAGCTTTATTGAATAAAGTTTCCGTTATAGAAATTCCCCTAAACTACAAGAAGCGTATTGGAACCTCAAAGATTACCGGTTCTTCAAAAAGAGCATTAATAACTGGCTTAAAGATGATTTTATTAATTATAAAATATAGACTGAAATATACAAAATTCAAAAAAAATAATTGACTTTCAATTATCGTATGGTTAAGAAGACCTATTTTAATACAAGGTTTTCTTTTAATGCAAAACGAGATAAGGTTTGGAAATATATCTGTGGTTATCTTCAAAGATTTATACCAGAAAATTCAAAAGTATTAGACATTGGTTGTGGTTATTTCAATTTTATAAATAACATAAAAGCTGCGCAGAAGCATGCGTTAGACAATGCCCAGCAAGTAGTTAATTTCGCAAGCAAAGACGTCATTTTTCATCTGGGGTCAACATCTGAAATGAAAGACATTGCCTCAGACTATTTCAATATCATCTTTGCAAGTAACATCCTTGAGCACCTTTCAGCTGAGGAGTTAAAAGCAGCTATTTCGCAAATTAAAAGAGTGTTAAAGAAAGATGGCAAAATCATTATTATTCAGCCAAATTTTAAATATAGTTACAAAGTCTACTTTGATGACCATACCCATAAGCAAATCTTTACTGACGAAAGTCTGTGTAATCTTTTAGAAGAAAATGGATTTGTGATTTTCAGAGCATTTCCTCGTTTTCTTCCTTTTTCTATGAATTCAAATTTTCCTAAAATCGGTTTTTTAATCTGGCTGTATTTAAGATCACCGCTGAGACCTTTTGCCGGGCAGATGCTTATTATTGCCAAGAAAGAATAAAATGCTAATTTTTATCATCGGAACTGCTGTTATTGTCTTAAGTTCCTATTTCGTTGCCTCGTTTTTATCTGAAAAAGAAAGGGGTATTGATTTTGTAATTTCTTGGTTTATGCTCTTTTTTGCCCAGATTGTTTTGGTAGATTTAATTTTAGGAATTGCCGCAAAACTATATTTTCATAATATTTTTATCCTCCATTTGGTCATATGTTTAAGCTCTTTTTTATTCTTAAGAAAGAGAATACAGTTTCAAGTCCTGCATCTCAATCCCAGGTTTATTTTGACTAACAAACTATTGTTTTTCGCGATCTCAGTATTTTTTGGTTTTTTTCTGGTAAAATTCTGGAATAAGTTAATTAACCCTCCCGTCTTTCCTGATGTCCTGCAATACCATTTATCTTTCCCTGCTACCTGGATTAGAAACGGTAATATAATAAATCCGCTGGTTGCTTATGGCAGAAACGACCATCCCGTAAATATTATTGCTATGACTTACTATCCGATGAGCGCAGAATTTTATTTCCACTGGTTAATGGCTCCGCTTAGAAATGCATTTTTGGCGGATGTGGGACAGGCGCCATTTTATATTTTAGGAATATTAGCTATTTATTCAATTCTTAGGAAGTTTTCTCTTAAGAAAGAAACCGCATTATTCTTGGGTGTTTTGTGGGCATTGATTCCTAATCTTTTTAAACAAATGGGAAAAGGTGCATTAGCTGATGTGATGACCTCAGCTGTTTTTCTTATCATTTTAAACTATATTCTGGCTTTTAGAGAAAAGAAAAGCCTTAAGCGTTTTGTCCTTTTTGGCATCGCCTTGGCTATTTTTATTAGCATAAAAGCCATCGATATATTTTGGGCTTTGGCGCTTACACCGCTACTGGTTTATGTAATTCTTAGAAAAAATATAAAGAAAGGGTTCGTTGGGCTTGCGATAATTTTATTTTTTGCTTTAATTTTAGGCGGATATTCTTACATTAATAACTATATTTTGACTAAGAATTTATTTTATCCCATTACCTTTAAATTTTTAGGCAAAACTATTATGCCGGGCATTGTGGATAAAGATACCTTTTCTTATCTATTGTACTACTGGGAGGAATTTAAGATAACCGATGTATTATTTAGTGAAGGATTAGGCTTGCAATTATTTGCCTTTATCATACCGGGCACGATTATTCCGTTCATCTTTACCCCATTTTTTAGAAAGCGTTTTAACACGGACAATTTTCTTATCCATCTTTTGATATTTATTGTGCCGTTGATTATGGTTATTGAATATTTCTTTTATATCAAGGCCTTCTGGATTAGGTACTTTTTCCCTTATTTAGGAGCGGGGATGATTTGTTTCGGGATATTTTTAAATAAATTTAAATGGGGCCAGAAGTATATTACCTTAGTGGGAGGGTTGTGCGTTTTAACCTCAATGGCAGAATTAGGCAAGCGTCAGGAGTTAGTAGCCTCAATTATTCTTTCCCTACTTCTACTTGTTATTTTAAATAGAATAAGAGGCTATGCTAAAAAACCGGCTTTCTTTTTAGGTTTAAGTTTCTTTCTGGTAATCTCTCTAATTGTGCTTAACGCTAAATATAATAAAGAACAGGCAGACCGCTTTCCTTTGCTTTTTAAGGGGAAAGAGGTGGGCGATAAGGATATAGGTTTGGCTTGGCAGTGGCTCCATAAAAATGCCCTGGGAGGCAAAAGAATAGCTTATACGGGCAGGGGAGAATTTTATCCGCTTTTCGGCCCTAATCTCCTCAACGATGTATTTTATGTCTCTATAAATAATAAGCCGCCTATTGCGCATTATTATCCGGACGAAGAATTCCGGAAAGAGCAGGATGAAAAGGCTTGGTTAAATAATCTAAAAAATAATAAAGTTGATTTGCTTGTCGTATATTTTCCCCATCAGGACGATAAATTTCCTATAGAAGACGAATGGGCTAAAAAAAATAGCGATAAGTTTAAGCTGGTCTTCGCTAATAGCAAAGCAAGGATATATTCGATTAATTGAATTTATTTGAGTATGTTATTAGAGAGAAGAAAATCAAGGATAGCTTCGGTAGCGATTCTGTGGCCGACTGGATTCCAATGTAAGTCATGTTTATAGTGGTAGGAGATATTTCTATTCTCAAGCTCTTTGAAAAATGGGTATAAGCTTAATGTGGGTATATTTATACTTTTTGTAAATTGCATGATGAAATTATCTTCTATAGGGTTTCCCTCAATTAAAATAATCACAGGTTTAGCGGCCTGCGCCAGGCAGATTTCTTTATATTCCTTAAGCAAAAGGAAAATAGGGACAGAGATTTCTTTATATTCCTTAAGCAAAAGGAAAATGAAAAAAAAATAGAAAAAAAAATAGGGACAGCGACCATTTTTAAAAAAAAATAGGGACAGCGACCATTTTTATGAACTCATTGCAGAAATAAAAAGGTGCCTGGGATATCAGGTGATTAGGATATTAGGATTTGGATATTAGGAG
>JAGUXE010000145.1 GCA_020061995.1 Ignavibacteriales bacterium
AATGCCGATCAATCTAAGTTTATGATATTCGCAGCATATCCCGGGACTTTTTATTACGATTTTGCTTATAAAAATGGCTTGGCCGATCCGTTTGATTTTCAACAATTAGAAGCGCTCAATTATTATGATAGCGTTGCGATTAATCTGTCGAAGGTATCGGATGAAGATCTTATCAGGTATCAGGATGAAGCCTATGAACATTTTGACAAATTAAGAAGAATAACATGAAAGTTTTTAAGACAAAAATGGAAGGTGTATTATTAATCAGGTTAGATGTTTTTAAAGACCTTAGGGGCGAATACATAGAAACTTATAATGAGGAATTATATAATAAAAACGGTATAAATATAAAGTTTATTCAGGATGATATTTCTGTATCGAGGAAGAATGTTTTAAGGGGTATCCACGGTGATAATCTGACCTGGAAGTTAATATCGTGTCTTTATGGGAAGTTTTATTTTGTAGTGGTAAATTGTGATAGCCGATCGAAAAATTTTAGCAAATGGGAGTCGTTTGTATTATCCCATAAGAACAGGGTGCAGATACTGGTTCCTCCTAAATACGGAAACGCACATCTTGTTCTTAGTAAGGAAGCCATTTTCCATTATAAACAATCGACTTACTACAATCCCAAGAAACAGTTTACTTATAAGTGGGATGATTCGAGATTTAATATCAAATGGCCTATAAAACACCCGATACTTTCCTTAAGAGACAAAGAGGGAAAGTTTGTTTAAAAAATAAAGGACCGTTACATGATTATTACAAGAACACCATTTCGTATTTCGTTTTTTGGTGGCGGTACTGACTATCCGGTTTGGTATGAAAAAAATGGAGGCGCGGTATTAAGCACTACTATTAATAAATATTGCTATATTAGCTGCCGTTATTTGCCGCCGTTCTTTCCGTATAAATTCAGAATTCGATATTCTTTTCGTGAAGAAACACAGACCGTCAATGAGATTAAACATCCATCAGTACGCGAATGTCTAAAGTTTATCGATATAAAAGAAGGAATCGAAATGGTGCACACAAGCGACCTGCCTGCACAGTCAGGAATGGGTTCCAGTTCTTCATTTACCGTGGGATTCCTGAATGCCCTTTATGCATTAATCGGAAAAATAGTGGGCAAAAAGCAGCTGGCAATAGAGGCAATACATATCGAGCAGAATCTTATGAAAGAAAACATTGGCTCGCAGGATCAGGTGGCAGTAGCCTTTGGAGGATTTAACAAAATTACTTTTGGAGGAGAAGAGCAGGTATATGTCCAGCCAGTAACTATAAATTCCGAAAAGATTAACCTACTTCAGGAATATTCGATGTTATTTTTTACTGGTTTTGTCCGTAATGCTTCTGAAATAGCAGGGGAACAAATCAGACTCATCAACACCAAAAGAAAATATTTAACCGCTATGATGGAAATGGTGGAAAAGGCGGTTGAAATCTTAAATAGCAGAACTATTGAGATAGAGAAATTCGCAAGACTCCTTCATGAGTCCTGGATGATTAAAAAGGAACTCTCCAGCCTGATATCTACGCCGCAGATTGATGAAATTTATGACACTGCGCGTTCAGCAGGTGCATCGGGCGGTAAATTATTAGGAGCAGGCGGAGGTGGGTTTATGCTGATTTTTGCTGATCCTAGAATCCAGCCTAAAATTAGAGAGAAGTTAAAAAAAGTCCTTTGTGTGCCTTTCAGATTTGAGAATCTGGGCAGCCAGGTTATCTTTTACAGTCCACAGGAATCCTTAAGCGAGATTAATAAGTAATAATATGGATATAAATGAAATTGATCTAATGTTGCTATGCGCGAGGAGGGGTAGGTTAACTATATTTATAAAAAATGCGTCTAATTTTAATCGAACCATTATTAAAAAATCAAAAAGGCCATTTCTTCTTTGTAATCAGGTCATTGGTATCTGAATTGAAGAAACGAGGTATATCTTATGCAATATTCGGGAATTTAGATGCAGATACTGCTTGTCTAAAACTGGATAATTTTAAGCCTGCTTTGACAGAAATAACCCTCAGTATTTTTAAAAAAGGCGTTTCCGTCAAAAATTGTCTTTATCTATACAGGTTAATTAAGCAATTTAACAAAAATTTAAGTAAAACTTTATTATTTAACTCCGCTTTTTCGCTAAAAGACGAAGATATAATATTTATTCACACCGTGTATTTCCTTGAATTTGCAGCTTTAAGTTGGTTTCTTTGGCGGAACAGCAAAATTCTGGCTAAAAATAATCTCAAAGTAATTTTGGGTCTGAACTATCCATATAAGAAAAAACCATTCTTTTTAACTTTTTTATTGGCCCTGATCTATTTAGTCTCCGATAAATTTTTTATTAATAAATCAAAAATCAAAGCAATCTATTTTTCTACGGGTGAAGTATTGAGAAAACAGTTTGGGAAGTTGTTAAATAAGAAAGTAGTTTACTTTCCAACACCCATATTGCCTTTTCCGTATCAACCCGATACTGTTAGTGCGGATAAGGTTTCTTTTGAATATAGTAAGAAAATAAAAATCACCTATATCGGCGGAGCCAGATACTCTAAGGGTTTTGATATTTTTGTGCGGATGGTTGAGCAGTTAAGTGCGCAAGACGAGCTGAGCAAAAAAGTTTATTTTTTAGTACAGGCTAATATAAATGAAGAACAGACACCCGGGGATTTTCAATTTACTCTAAAATATATTGAGAGATTGGATTCTTTAGTAAAAAAAATCGATAATCTCGAAATTATTTCTGGGACACTTACTCTGGTTGAATATTATAAGTTACTTTTTAAAAGCGATATAATAATTTTGCCTTATAGAGACAGCGGGTATAAAACCTCCGGTTCAAATATATTTAACGAAGCAATAATTGCTGGGAAGGTGGTATTAGTGTCCAGTTATACTATAATAGGGGCGTATCTTTGTAAATATTCGTTAAAGGATTTGCTTTTTGAAAGAAGGAATGTAAGTGACCTGATAAATGTTATAACCAAAATTGTTAGCAATTATAAGTATTATCAAGAGAAGATTAAAAGGATACAGGAGGATTATCAAAAAATACATACTCTTGATAATCTCGTGAATAGTTTACTAAAATTAA
>JAGUXE010000412.1 GCA_020061995.1 Ignavibacteriales bacterium
TCACCGTCGGTCGTTCCTTGCTGATGCAATATTATAAAGAATTATGGGTACTTTTGTAATCCAAAATAAAATTGTCCGATTTATAGGGGGCTAAACCACATTCTAATAATTTCAACAACAAAATTACCAATAAGTTAGTGCAACACTGTTGCAAAGTTTTAGTCACAAACCGGACATACTCCTTTCACAACAAAACTTGCACTCTCATAAGTAAATCCTTCAGGCATATCTATTTTTGATATGGGAATTTCTCTCATACATCGGGTCCTTCCACATCGTGTGCAATAAAAATGAACATGTTGGTCGTGTAAAGTACAGGTGCATTCGTCATCGCATACGGCATATTTAACCGAACCTGTTCCATCATCAACCGTGTGTACAATTAAATTGTCCTGAAATGATTTAAGCACCCTGAAAATAGTTGAACGCTCCACTTTTTCAAATCGCTGTTCTAAATCCGCCAGGCTCAACGCTTTTCCCGATTCAGCAAGTGTTTTGTAAACCAATGTTCGCATGGCTGTTGGTTTGACGTCTTTCGATTTGAGCTTTTTGTCGATTTCATTGTTTTCCATAACAGTAAATATTTAAGAGAGAGATAGCATTCGGGTTAGACAATCATTTTTCTGGTTATATAATGCTTAGAATCACCTGTTTCTCCAAATGCAACTTTACCATTTGCAAGGTTTATTCTGGCTATTGTACAACTTTGACATTCAACCGGACTTTCGGCAATACAGGGTTTATTATCATATAAATTGTAATTTTTTCGGTATGATTGTGGGGTTATATTCGGCATAAAAACATTTGCCGCTACCAGAATGGCTTTTTCCCTGCCTAATTTATCTATTGATTGCAGCGCCGTTGATGCGGCAATATTTATGTCTTTCATCATAATCCTTAATATTGCCAATACTTTTAAAGTTAACTCAAATCGGGCGTTCAAAGGCATTAATGTAGTACGTCGCTCAAAGAGTGGTGTTTCATTGTGTTCGATATAGGGGCCAATGCCACACATATCAATATCAATAGCTTTCATAAACAGAATATCATCTGCAATATGGCTTAAGTTTTGCCCGGGTAACCCTACCATAAACCCTGTACCAACCTGATAACCTGTTTTTTTTAATACCCGGAGAGATTCTATTCTTTTTTCAAAAATGTGGAAAGAATCATGCGGGTGAATTTTATTATACAGTTCTTTACTTGAGGTTTCAAATCTTAGCAAATATCGGTTTGCGCCACTTTCAAACCATCTTGAATACGTTGATTCATCTTGTTCTCCACAGGACAGGGTGATTCCAAAGTTGTCTCCTGTAATCTTACGGATTTGTTTGAGTAATCTATCTACACGGTTTTCAAACTCCCTGGATTTAACTTCGCCTGACTGCAATACAATGGAACCATAATGCTCATCAAAAGCGAATTTAGCTGCCTGGATTATTTCCCGGTCTGATAAAGAATATCTTTGAACGCTCTTATTGCTTTTTCTTATCCCACAATAAAAACAATCTTTTACACACAAATTTGAGAATTCTATCAAACCTCTTAAAAACACTTTATCTCCTACTTGACATGATTTTACTTCTTTCGCCTTTTGATATAATAATTTTGCTTCGGATTGACTTGTATATAATAGTTCAATTATATCATCTTTAGAGAAATCATTGTTTTGTAATATGTTTTTTATGGAAGTGTTCATCTTTAATAGCTTTATATCAATTGAAAGTATACTTATTTGTTTAATTTTCAGTTAATTTCTCATCACTCTCATGGCATTGAAAACAGCAATCAAAGCAACGCCCACATCGCCGAAAACGGCTTCCCACATGCTGGCAATCCCAAAAATTCCCAGTACAATAAAGGCTGCTTTAACCCCCAAAGCAAAAATGATATTTTGCCACACAATATTTCTGGTTTTTCTGGCAACATCCATTGCAACGGCGACTTTCGAAGGCGAATCGGTCATCAATACCACATCGGCGGTTTCAATTGCCGCATCGGAACCGAGTGCGCCCATAGCAATTCCCACATCGGCACGGGCAAGTACAGGGGCATCATTTATGCCATCGCCCACAAAAGCAACTTTGCTGTTCGTGTTCAGCATTTTTTCAATATGTTCAACTTTGTTTTCAGGAAGCAATTCGGCATAATATTCTTTAATACCCAGCCTCCGTGCAAAAATACCCGCGGCATACTTGCTGTCGCCCGTAAGCATTACCGTTTTAATCCCTTTTTTGTTTAAACGTCCGATGGCTTCAATGGAATCCTCTTTCAAACTATCTGATATAACAATGTAACCAGCGTACTTCCTGTCAACCACAACATGCACAACCGTACCTTCAATTTCACATTTGTCATGCGCTATGTTTTCTTTATGAAGAAGCTTGTCATTCCCTACAAATATTTCTTTTTTGTCAATGTATGCCTTAATCCCATGCCCGGATATTTCTTCCACTTTCCCAATTCTCGAATTGTCAATATCCCGTTTATTTGATTCGAGTATGGATTTTGCAATCGGATGATTGGAATTATATTCGGCATACGCCGCGTATTCTGATATTTCTTCCTTTGAAAAGCCATTTGCGGTCACTATTTCTGTTACTTTGAATTCGCCTTTTGTAAGCGTGCCTGTTTTATCGAACACCACAGTCTTAACCTGAGTAAGGGCATCCAAGAAATTAGAACCTTTCACTAAAATGCCCCTGCGGGAAGCGCCACCTATTCCTCCGAAATATCCAAGCGGAATGCTGATTACCAGTGCGCAGGGACATGAAATAACCAATACTACCAATGCCCGGTAAATCCAATCGCTAAAAGTTGCGCCGCTTAGTAAAAGCGGAGGTACAACGGCAATCAAAAGGGCTCCAAAAACCACTACGGGCGTATAATATTTGGCAAACGTGGTGATGAATTTTTCGGTCTCAGCTTTTTTGGATGTGGCATTTTCAACCATCTCAAGAATTTTTGAAATAGAAGAATCCTCAAAAAGCCTGGAGACTTTAACCGTAATTAAACCGGATTGATTTATCATGCCCGCTAATACTTCATCGTTTGGATTTATTTTACGCGGTACACTTTCCCCTGTAAGCGCTGAGGTATCCACAAAGGAATTCCCGTCAATTACCAGTCCGTCCAACGGAACTTTTTCACCAGCCCTAACTATTATTTCGTCTCCAAGATTCACATCTTCCGGTGAAACTTTTATTATATCCCCGCCATCTTTTAGGTTGGCATAATCGGGTTTAATTTCAAGAAGCGATTTTATTGACCCGCGGGAACGGTTTACAGCGATATCCTGGAACAGTTCGCCAACTACGTAAAATAACATAACAGCAATTGCTTCGGGCATTTCATGTATTGCGAAGGCGCCCAGGGTTGCAACCGACATTAAAAATTGCTCGTTAAAAACCTGTCCCCGGTTGATGTTTTTAACAGCCGATGCAAGAACATTCCAGCCCACGATAAGGTAGCCCGTCACGAATACCGCATATTCGGCAAGATGAAAAGGCGTATTGTGAAGCTCCTCTTCAAAAATCAGTCCTGCTGCCAGGAGAAGGATGCCTGAAATTGCTTTAATAATCGTCCATTTATTTTCTGCAAGTTCACTTGAAGAAACAATTGTTTTTTCGTTATTATTATCTTCAATTTCAACTTCCGGTTCAATCTCTTTAATTGTGCTTTTTACCTTTCCCAGGTCATCGGTATCTATTGTCATTGAAGCAGTGGCGAAATTGACGCTCACAAATTTTACTTCTTCCAGTTTTCCGACACCTTCTTCAACCTTTGCTGCACATGAAGCACAGTCCAGGTTTTTTAATTTATATTTTTTCATACCATTGTTTTTAAAAGTTTTTCCGGATGAACGATAAGTTGTAAAATAGCAGGTCACTATTCATTTCATAGCAACCTGCCTTTCACCCGGCGGTTATTCTTCGCCGTTTTCCAGTCCCGTTTTTACCCGGTAAGCTTTTTCAACATTGGAAACATAAATAATCCCGTCACCGGGGTTTAATGTTTTTCCATATTCTGAAATGATACTTACCACCGTATTAACTTTTGCTTTCTCAATAACCATTTCAATTTTGGCCATTGGGCTATCGGTAATCGAGAATTTTTGGGAAACAAACGCTCCTTCATCCTGAAATTTCCCTGTTCCTTCGGCACTTGATATCGTTATATTTTCAAAGCCATTGTCTTTAAGCTGTTCAATTATCTCATTCACATGGTTTGGCCGTACAAATGCTTTTATTTCTTTCATAATTTTATTGTTTTAATCATCATCTCCGGTTTCTTCTTTCTTCATATCAGCCAATAAATAGTAGGCTGTATTCAAAACTACCTGTGTGTTATCAGGCAACGAATTTATCAAATGTATTTCCGTATATCCATCGTCTTTCAGTCCGGGAATAACTTCGACCATTCGGAAGGCCATACTATTTTCTTCCGCATTATCTTCATTGTCGGCATGGATTTCTTCATTTGCAGGTTCGTCCTTTTCTCGTTCTTCAAGAGCCTGATTGTCCAGTATAAAAATGAAGGATTTTGTCCCCTCCGTAACAATAGCATCATTGGGCAAAGCCCTGGTATATTTTTCATCTGTATGCAAATGCCCCGAAATGTACATGCCGGGTATAAGCCCCGAAACTTTTTCATTGATTTTTGCATGGATATGAACTGCCCTTGAATTGGCCTCAAACTCTTTTCCAATTGCAAAAACGGTTGCTGTTAATTCTTCATCGGGGCGGTTCGAAACCGTAAAATGAACTTTCTGGCCTTCTTTTACCAAATGCACATCTTTTTCATAAACCATAAAATCGGCATGAATTGCGGTGTTGTCAGTTATTTCAAGCAGTATGTCTTTTGCATCAACATAAGAGCCTACTTTTATATTAACTTCATTTACAAAACCGTTTATTGGTGAATTAATGTTTATGGTATTTGAAATATTGCCCTGCATAATTTTATCGGGCGAAAGATTCAGCAATTGCAGGCGTGATTTTAATCCTTCGTATTTTGCTTTTGCCGTATTGTATTCCGCTTTTGCCTGTTGGAAGTCTCGGCCTGCACCAACATTGTTTTCAAACAATTCTTTTTGGCGTTCAAATTCCTGTTCCAGAAATTCAAGCCTGTTGGCAACTTCGGCAAAACTTTCCTGTAAGGCAATGTAATCCGGATGTTCAAGTACTGCCAATAATTGCCCCTTGCTTACCCGGTCGCCATGGAATACTTTTATCTCTTTTACATTCCCGCCAATAACGGCTGTAATATCGGCGCTGTTTGCAGGAGGTACTTCGAGTTGCCCGTTTGATTTTACTATCGTGGTTAGGTTGCGCATTTGAAAAGACCCCAATTTTAATTTCAGGGCTTCCCGTTGGTTTTTATTTAATATCACAATGCCTTCGGGGCTATGTTCTTCGTGTTCTTCGCCTTCTCCGGCTGTTTTGTTTTTTGTGTTGCACGATATTAATGTGGCGATTGCCATCAATGCTATAATTATTTTTGTCTTCATCATTACTCAATTTTGTTGATTATTTACCTGTTATGAATTTTAATTGGGCAGACAATTCGAAGTATTCTGCCTGTTGCATTAAAAAGTCTTGTTTTGTCCGTATGGCTGCTTCTGTGTTCTGAATAAACTGGACATAGTCGATACTGCCTAAACGGTACGCCAGGTTGGAAGCCTGAATTTGTTCGTCGGCCAGAGGCAATGCTTCTTTTTGATAATAGTTGATAACCTGTTGCAAAGTAAGGTAACGGCTGATTTGCTGGTTGTACCCGGCTTTCAGTTCCAGTTCCTTTTGCTCGTACTGTTGGTTTGCAATTTGGAAGTCAATTTTTGAAGCTTTGGTTTTGCCCGATTGTGAAAAGAAAGCCAGCGGGACAGAAATACCTACTTCCCATCCATAAAATCCTGAATTGCCGTCAACCGATTGCCATTTATAACCCAAGTCTAACTTTGGAAGGAAATTGGCCTTTTCAGCTTTCCACGCCGATTCTGCTACATCAATTCCGGTTGAATAGTAATCAAGTAAAGGGCTTGCACCCAAAGAATCAGTTCCTGAAACAAGTTCAAAAACATATTGTCCTAAATCCTGAGTATTCACATCAACAGCCCCCGGATATAGCAGGTATTGGTTAAGGATTTGCAAGCTTGCCAAATAGTTACTTTCGGCTTTCCTTAAATTCACCTGCAATTCTTTGTATTTGGCCGATGCCGAAAGATATTCGATTTTTGAAGTTGCCTGTGTATTGTAACGCAACTCCGCAGCTTTCTGAAAATCGGTGTACAAGGTGTCAAGGTCTTTAAATAGTTGCCATTGCTGTTTGGCATGGACTGCATTGTACCAGGCAAGACTAACATCACGAGCCAACGAATATTCGGTAAGTTCCTGACCGGATAAAGCTTGTTTTGTACGGCTGTTTGCAAGCTTGCTTTTAGCCGGTATGCCGAACAGGTCAATGTCTGTTTGTCCAATCCCGATTTTGTTTTGAATACCCGGTGCGTTGTTGCCTACTTCTTCTTTCCCGGTATAAATCGAAGTCGTTCCCAGTTCGTATGCCGTAGCTTTTAATGCTTCCTGTTTGTCAACTTCCAATTTGGCTGCCTTAATTGCCGGATAGTTTTCTTTTGCCCTTTCAATGGCTTGTGGCAATGTTATCGTAGAATCCTGCGCATTGGCATTTCCTGAAATTCCCAAACCTGCAATCACAACAAGAACGGTAAACATCCCTAAAGCTGTTTTTGGCATTTTTATTTTTTTAACGCCACTTTCAACAAATTTATAGAGAATAGGTAGCACAATAAGCGTCAACAAGGTTGATGTCAACATTCCTCCAATCACCACAGTAGCCAAAGGGCGTTGAACTTCTGCTCCTGCCGACGTGGAAACCGCCATAGGCAGAAAGCCCAGAATATCGGTTGAAGCTGTTAATAAAATTGGACGGATACGCCGGATTGAACCTTTTTTAATAATGTCGTTTATATGGAGTTTGCCTTCTTCTTTCAATTCATTAAAACCGCTAATCAACACTAAACCGTTAAGTACCGCAACGCCAAACAGGACGATAAAACCTACGCCAGCCGAAATACTAAAAGGCATATCACGCAAATAGAGCGAAAATATACCCCCAACAGCGGCAAACGGCACAGCCACATAAATCATTAGCGTTTGTTTAAACGACTTTACAGCGAAGAAAACCAACATGAAAATTAATGCCAAAGCAAGCGGAACAACCAGCGACAAGCGTTTTGATGCCCGTTCGAGGTTTTCGAAAGCGCCGCCGTAGCGGATATAATAGCCCGTAGGTAAATCCAGCTTTTCATCTAAGGTGGTTTGAATTTCTTCCACAAGTGATTTTACATCCCTACCCGAAACATTAATCCCTACATAAGTTCGCCGGTTGGTATTGTCGCGGCTGATTTGCATTGGCCCCGGCTGATAACTTATTTCTGCCACTTCTTTTAAAGGGATTTGATTACCGTCGGGCAGGTTGACAAAAAGGTTTCGGATGTCGTCAATGCTCTGTCGATGTTCCTCGTCCAGACGCACAACCAAGTCGAACATCCGCTCGCCTTCGTATATGCTTCCGGCAACGCCACCACTGAAAGCCGATTCAACTATGGTATTTAGTTCTTTAATTTTCAGGTTATACCTTCCAAGTTTGTTACGGTCGTAATGAACGGTTATCTGCGGCAATCCGCGTGTGGCTTCAGCTTTTACACCTGCCACGCCTTCAATTCCCGAAACCAGCCCGGCAATTTCTTCGGATTTGGCTGCCAGAATTTCTAAATCGTCGCCATAAAGTTTAACCGCAACATCTTCACGTATTCCGGTCAGCAATTCATTGAATTTCATTTCAATAGGCTGCGTAAATTCAAAATTTATACCCGGCAAAACACTTACTTTTTCCCTTACTTTTTCAATTAATTCGGCTTTCGATTCGGCTTGTGTCCACTGGTCTTTTGGTGTCAATATCACAAATATATCTGCAATGTCCAAAGGCATTGGGTCCGTGGGTAAATCTGCCACACCAATCCTGCTTTGAATACTTTCTACTTCATCAGGAAAGTTTTCCAAGACAATTTGTTCCAGTCGGGTGGAAGTTTTTGTTCCTTCGGTTAATGAAGTTCCCGGCTTTAAAAATGCCTGAAAAACAAAATCGCCTTCATCGAGTTTTGGGATAAATTCGGCTCCCATTCTGGTAAACAGAAAACCACCGGAAATTAACAGCACGAATGCGATGGTAATTACAATCCAACTCCTTTTAAGCGACCATCCGATTACAGGAGTATAAGTATTTTCGAGTTTTCCAATTATTTTATCGCCCCAGGTTTTTTTGTCTGTTTTTGGTGGTTGGAGGAATAAGGCTGCCATCATCGGAATGTACGTGAGGCACAAGATAACTACGCCCAAAACAGCAAAACCAAAGGTCATAGCCATCGGGATAAACATTTTGCCTTCGACACCTTGTAAGGCCAAAACGGGTATAAATACAATCAAAATAATCAGTTGTCCAAAAAATGCCGAGTTCATCATTTTACTCGACGAATCAAATGCTATTTCATTTCGTTTCGCCTGGTCGAGTTTTGTGCCAATAAGGTTTTTACGGTGCAGGTAAAAAATCATACTTTCAACAATGATAACTGCTCCATCAACCAATATCCCGAAATCGAGCGCCCCCAAACTCATCAGGTTAGCCCACACCCCAAACAGGTTCATCATGATAAATGCAAATAGCAAGGCCAGCGGAATGGTTGATGCCACAATTAAACCGCCCCTTAAATTCCCGAGGAAGATAACCAGCACAAAAATAACAATCAGCGCACCCAACGACAGGTTTTCGGCAACGGTAGATGTGGTACTTTTAATGAGCTTGCTGCGGTCGAGAAAAGGTTTAATTTCAACACCATCAGGCAGTGATTTTTGAATTAAAGCCATTCGCTCTTTTACATCCTTAATCACATCGTTTGAGTTTTCGCCTTTCAGCATCATCACGATTCCGCCAACGGCCTCTCCCTTTCCATCTTTGGTAAAAGCACCATAACGGACAAAACTTCCGAATTTCACTTCTGCCACATCCCTGATGAAAATGGGTTGCCCGTCAATGTTTGCGACCAAAGTGTTTTTAATATCATCCAACGAACGCATCAACCCTTCGCCACGGATAAAGTTGGCCTGAAAATTTTTCTCGATATATGCGCCGCCTGTGTTCTGATTGTTGTCGTCAAGTGCTTCAAAAATATCCGAAATGGCTAAACCCATACTTTTGAGTTTATCAGGATTAACAGCGACTTCGTATTGTTTACCCCTGCCCCCAAAAGAGTTTACTTCTACCACTCCGGGCAGCATAGCCATTTGTCGTTTTACAATCCATTCCTGCATGGTGCGCAGTTCCATGTCGTTATAAACGGTATCGTAACCGGGTTGCACTTCAAGCGTGTATTGATAAATTTCGCCTAATCCGGTGCTGATTGGCGCCATAAACGGTTCCCCAAATCCCTGTGGAATTTTTTCTTTCACTTCGGCTAAGGCTTCACTTACCAACTGCCGGGGAAGATATGTCCCGGCGCTTTCTTTGAAAACAATGGTTACAACCGAAAGCCCAAAACGTGACACACTTCGTATTTCGGTCACGTCGGGCAGGTTCGCTACTGCCAATTCTACCTGATAGGTTACAAACTTTTCAATGTCTTCCGTGCCCAAATTGGGTGCGGTGGTAATTACCAAAACCTGATTGTTTGTAATGTCAGGTAAGGCGTCAAGTGGCACTTTCGTCATGGAATATATTCCGCCAATAATCAGTCCGATTGTCATCAGCCCGATAAGTGCCTTATTCTTTATTGAAAAGGATATTATACTGTTTATCATTTGATTTCTATAAATTTTTAATGTGAATACGATTAATAATAATGAGCTAAAATCCATGTGCTTGTTCATGGAAAACCCATTATATCATGGCAATGAAATGATACATGAGCTTAATGCTCAGCTGTAGAGAAAGAAGAAATGAATTATATTTTGGGCGGTTGCCAGATAGATGCAACAGGGCTTGAAAACGAAGATTCTTTCAATTTAACATCTAAAGTACTTTCTACTAAATTGGTAAAGGAAATACTAAAAAAAGATGGAAAAGAAAGGGTCTGGCAACAATGACAAAAACAAAACGGGGAACATAAATCAACATTATTTGTGTGATTTTGGCTTTGTTCTGATAATTCCAGCGTAACAGAATTTGAATTGGAAGCATGTACATCATTGCATGGTATGGCTGTTAAAACCATTACATACATTGATAATATTACTGTTACATATTTCATCTGAAAATTATTGTCATTTATAAAGTACAACAGCAAAGATACTCCAAAGTTGATGCAACCGGGTTGCAAAGTTATTTTTTGCAATTTGAACAAATTCCTTTTACTACCATATTTACGCTTTCGAGAGAAAAACTACTGGGGAGGTTTATAGTTGGAACAGGAATGTCGTTTAAACAAAAGGTTTGATTGCAATTTGTGCAAAGAAAATGAACATGCAGGTCTTCGGGGTCGCACTCGCAATTGTCCTGACAAAGCGCATATCTCAAAGAACCCGAACCATCTTCTATCGAATGAATCAGTTTGTTTTCCTGAAATGATTTTAGTGTTCTATAAAGAGTTGCTTTATCGGCTTTTTCAAATTTTTGTTCTAATTCAGGCAAACTAATAGCCGTTTTTTGTTCTGTTAGAACTTGCAAAACCAATTGTCGCATTGCAGTTGGTTTGATGTTTTTTAAGTTGAGTTTGTTGTCTATTTCCTTTTTCATTTTGTCGGTTCATTTCTTAATAGCTCAAAAGTAACAATTCAGCACGAGTGTGTAGGCAAAATTGCAGCTCTTTTACAAGCCTTTGGTTTGGGCGTTGGCTTGTGGGGGCTTGGAAATGTGCTGCAATGTGGGGTGGGGTTTCTTTCCTTTTTTTGCGGGGGGAGAAAAAAAACAAAATAAATTCCATCAAATTTGCACCGACTTGTCAAAGAGCTAAATATTTTAATCTGCTTGTTTTAAACTGCACCTATCAGTCTTGAAGGTTCTCTTTTTTCGCCTTGTTGCTAACGTCTTGGGGCTTGGCGAAGTGCGGGACTTTTAGCACTACACTTCAATCGAAGCACCAAAGTTCAAATTTAGCACAAATGTTCATACGAAGCACTATACCCCGCATTTCGCCAAACCCTTGTTAGCGGCTGGTATTCTTTATTGTCCAAATAGCACCATTTTTAGTCGTCAGCTTTTCTAAATGTCCTTTTGTTACAAGTTCATTTAATTGCTTTTCGCTTTCTACTCTTGGTGTTCCCGAAAGTTCAGAAAATTCTTTTGCTGTCAAAGAATGATATTTTGAGAATAGTGTTTCCCAATTTTTAGTGTATTCACTTTTGGTTGCTGTCGGGTAAAGTTTCATAACAGAAGTTTCATAAAAAGCATAAGGCTTTGAACCATATACAATTTCTTTGTTGCCCGAATTGTCTAAAAAGAAAATAGTCGGAAAACCTCTTACTCCATACGATTTTGCCAACTTCAAATCTTCTTCAAAAAGTGTTTTTGCTTTGCCGTCAAAATCAGTTTTTAATTGTACTGCATTTAAGCCGACTTTTTTAGCTGCTGCTTCTAAATGTTCCCACTTTGCAATGTTCTTTTTTTGAAGAAAAACCATTTCTCTGATTTCTCTTAAAAACAAAATGGCTTTTTCTTCGCTCTGAATTTGTGCCGCTTTAAAAGCGATGGAAGGCGGATAAGAAGACGCTAAAGGGTCTTCCACCCAAACGTCCCCGTCAATAGGCATATCGTAATAAACGCTAACTTCGTCCCAATGGTGTGCCACGTCTGACGGTTTGCTGATACCACCGCTGTTGTAACTCCAATCGGGCAACAATCCACCCATACGATATTCTATTTCTATATTGTTGCCGTATTCCAATTTCAGTTTTCTTAATTGTGGTTCGATACCCCAACAAGAAGAACAAATCGGGTCTGTGAAATAAACCATTTTAACAGGTTTTTCTATATTTTGAACAGCTATTTCTGTTTTTGTTGTGCTGTCTGGTATTCCGCAAATTCCCTCAACAGGGTCGCACATAAGCGGGTTGTTTTTTGATGTTTCGTTTGTCATTTTTTTTGTGTTATTTGTTTGTCCCTGACAACTTGTAAATGCCGTTGTCAAAAGAAGCAATATTGCTATTTTGTGTTTCGTCATTGCTTAACATTATTGTTATATCTTTGTAGCGCAAAGTTAGATTGTTTAAAAAATTCTTGCAATAAGTCAGAATTATATGACTACTAAAAATTTGACAGATGATACGGGAACCTGCCCTGCACAAGGGCTTTTAAAGTTGCTGTCGGGCAAATGGAAACCTGAAATTTTTCGTTTGGCGGTTGAAGCACCTTTGCGGTTTAGTAGTCTATTGCGTCAAATTCAAGGGTCAAACAAGCAAACATTGTCCGTTGCGTTACGGGAATTAGAAGAAGTTGGCTTGTTGGAAAAAGTTGTCATAAAGCAAAAACCTTTACACATAGAATACAATCTTACCGAAAAAGGGAAGTCGTTAGTTCCTGTCTTAAAACAGTTGGAAGGGTTATCGTAGGGTGTCGTTATACTTGCCGCTAACGGCTGGGGGTTGGTAAAGTGCAGGAGATTGAAACGGTTCATTGTCCCGCGCTACGAAGCTACGAAAAAGCGAGAACGCTTCCTATTCCGCTGAAATCCTGCATTTTACTAACCCCTTGTTACCACACGTTTTTTAATTGATTAGTTCTTGGTTTTTAAAAGTCTTCAAATTTAAAAAAATAACTAAACTTCCCCTGATTTCTGAGGAAGTTTAGCTTTGTTATCTGTAAATTAATTTTGTATATAATTAGTGTTTATGTTCTGCATGTCCACCACCGTTTTCTAAAATATCATGAATGGCTTCGATGGTATGGGTATAATCAACATAGGCTTTTACATATTTTCTACCGTTCTCAGTGGACTTATCCTTTTCGTTGTAGAGGGCAATAACTTTATTAAACTTTTCCCTTACAACCTTTTCGATATGACCATTCAGCTTACCTACCAAATCATCTGCACTTTTACTATCTATTGCCATGTCACTTAAAACAACAATTTTCTTTGTCGTACCTGCTGGTTTTAAGCCAGTATAAGGCGCACCCTCAGTTTCTCTATGCAATCGTACAAGTGTTTCTAAAAAATGCTTTTCAACAATTTGATAAATTTCTTTATCCCCACTTCTAAGTTTATATGTTTTATTGAATAGAGAAATAATTTCCGACTCTTGTTCTTTCGAAATCCACTTCATAACAAGACTTACATTATTTGTTTCCAAGGCTTTGTAGGCATCCTTGATAACAGGGCCGTCGTACGAATCGCAATGAGCTAGCGATGTAATTGGGAGTGAGAACATTAAACTAATAATTAAGCCAACTAGAAGACTTGCTTTAAATCGATTTCGCTGAGTTTTCTCTTCATTGTTAAACAATGATTTTTTTTCTTTTGTTTCCATGATTTTAATTTTAAGTTATTATTCAAACATTTCGAAACAAAAGTAAGGTTGATAAAGCGATTGTCCGACCTAGTTTATAAGATAGCACTTCTTTTTACCTTGAACTATGACCTTTTTTATAAAGTAGGACTTCTATACTCTTTGGATGGTTTTCTTATACTCACTGGGGGTAAGACCTGTCATCTTTTTGAAAATCCTATTGAATGCTGATTTTGAGTTAAAACCACAATCATATGCAATACCAAGTAATGATAAGTTACTGAAAGTTGGGTCGTTAATTTTGCTTTTTACTTCATTAACTCTGAACCCATTTATAAAATCGAAAAAGTTGCACCCAAACTTTTCATTAATTACTCTTGAAAGTTGATAGGATGGAATATTAACTAATGATGCAAGTTCTGGAAGCGTAATCTCAGGGTTTAGAAATGGTTTTTCATGCTCCATAATACTATTTATTCTGCCAATAAAATCTGAAAACTCAGCTTCACTCAAGTTCATACTTTGGTATTTTGTTCTTTGGTCACTTACAAAAACGTGGTCATCTTTCGGAAACCGAGTGAAAATTTCTTTCTGTCTTAAGCCAAAATAACCAACAAGGATGATAAATGCTGAAAGTGATAGAAAAAGTCCATCAGTACAGAAAGCCATTGACGCGTAATGAAATATGTGATGAACAATTGCTATTGCAATTAAAGCCGACCAAATAACCCCGAAAATGTAAACAAGCGTTTTCAGCCATTCTAAGTTTATTTCTTCTGTTGTTGAAAAATTATTTAAAATACTTAAGTCGATATTTTTAAACTTTAAGAAGGATGCGATAAAATAAGCTGGACCTGAAAATGCAGTAATCAGGAGAAATATAATAAAAATGAAAGGTGGTTCTACATTGATTGTTACATGGTCCAATCTTATCCTTGAAGAATACTCAGGAAACCATAAAGAAATTGATAGGTAAAGAAAAAAAGAGCAAAATGGGATGAAGTGGAGCAAATCTCTTTTTGATGGCTTTTTTTTACCTGATGTCAGTGATTCTACATATAAATATAAGAAAGGACCATGTAGTAGAAACATTGAAATAATGAAACTTGAAATATGTTGAATATTTAATAAAAGTTTATGAGATGAAAAAGCATAAAATGCAGTAAATAAACCCAGATATATTAGCCAATAAAATAATATTTTATCATGAAGCGCTTTAGGCTTTTTTTGTAAGAGTAGTACAGCAAAGAATAAAGCATTAAATGCAGCTATTAAAAAAACATATCTCATCTTTTCTCTTATTTATCAAGTCGCAAATATACAACTTAATCTCTTTTCGGATTTTTTGTCATAAAATGTGTGGTAACGGATGGCGGTATGGTTAGTTGCCGATTTCGAAGCACTTTCCTGTCAAGTTACAACTACTTTTGATACGGGCTGAAACGCTCGAATACGCACTGCACCGGCAATTAACTATACCGCGTGTTGGCTGCTGGTGTTCTTTGTATATCATTGTCAATCATTTTTTTAGCTCTCATTTTTATTTGTTATCTGTCTGCGCTAACCTAACCACGAAGCACAAATTTATTTTGTTTTTTTGTGCGTGGGCAATCCTAAAACCGCCCTCAAAGGCGGTTACTTGGGCAGGAAAGGCGGAAGCTCTTTTGCAAGCCTTTGGTTTGAGCGTTGGCTCGTGTGGGCTTGCAAATGTGCTTACGACTGTGCGTGGGCTAAATGTGATTTGACATTAAAAACTATATTTCAATTTAAACATAAACATATTGTAGTCCTTCAGATTCGCAAACAAATTATCTCCTTTGCCATCAAAAATTACGGTTGATAAAGTGATTTCTGAATTAATAGTGGCTTTGTAAGCAATCTCAGGCATATACACAAGGGCATAATTATCTTTTATATTATTCCAGTCGGTAACTATGAAACCACCACCAATAGGAGCTACTTTTAACTTTTCATTGAAAAATTTCTTTTCGTACCGCAAAAAGAAATAGTCATTCAGGCTTTCGGCTCCTCTTTCGTGAAGAAACCCGTGTAGGTACTGAAAATTTAGATAAGAGCCATCGCTGAAATTGTAATCACCCCCGATAACAAATTTTATGTATGGCTTTGTTTTGTCCAATAGAATTGTGTCCTGCGTTACAGGAACGGGTGACAGCGGATAAAAGGCTGATAAATCATTGGTCATTATCACATTTTGCTCAGGGATAAATGCTGCTGCCTCAGCCCAAAAACCAATACCTGCAATGCTTGTTGCCAAATCAGCACCAATGATATGGGTTCTTGCAAATGAAAGTTGTGAATTGATATTAATTCCGCCAAATGTATCAACAGGAATAAAAGTATTTTTTGTTGCGAAAGGTAATCCATCCCGTCCCCAAACATAACTTAGAGAAAAGTCAACACCTTTAGCAAAACCTTTAAATTTTAAACCCGCAGTTGAACTTTCTCCTAAATTATATTTAGGCATCATTAAAGTATCAGAGAAACCTTTTAAAACCATTCCTTGAGGTAATTCCATAGACGGATTTAAAGCATTTGCAAAAATTCCAAGAGGCATATTTGCAGGCTGGAAGAAAGGAATAAAAATCCCTTGAAGCGAGAAGTCGTTGTTTAAATAGTAATTTAGGTTAATGGCATCAGAACCACGACGACGACCAAAATCAAGAATATCCTCCAAATCTAATGGATTAAGATTGTCGGTTGGATTTAATTTATCGGCAGTTCCCCAAACAATGCGTTGACGACCAATAGTTACATCTAAATTTTTAGTAAGAAAACCATACAACTGAAGGTATGCTTCCCTGATTTCCAAATTATAGGGGTCAACAATTCCTTTGTTGTACAAATTACTTGATTGTGTAATACCGGGCAAGCCAATATTTCGAAGCCAAACTTCGCTGTAAAATTTTGAATTATCGGTAATTTTTTTGTCAAGTCTTAAAGTCAGACGATTTTCGTTCCAAGCCCAATCGTTGGGTGATTTAAGCAAAAAACGTTGGTCGGTTAAAAGTTCTCCTGACAGTTTGAGGTTGTTTTCTTCTTGTGCATTAGTTATGCTTGAAACAGTAACAAACAGCAGCAGTATTAAAATATTTTTTGTATTCATAGTTTAAAATTTATTTATCTGATTTCTAACAATTTTTGTTAATAAATTAAAGTTGTTAAACAATGCTAAAGCAATTTGGTGTCCTTCCAAAACAAATTCTTTTATTGCCTTTGATTTAGTACTGGCTTTATCAAATTTGGTTGGATGTTTTAGTCCTTCGAGCATCACATATTTAACCTTTTTTTCCTGTGCCTGATAGTGTAGATTGATTAATGTTTCCACACCAAATTTTGAAGTTCTCATTTCCTCCAAAATTGTCAGGACATCTTGCTTTAACAGCGCTCTTTCGCCAGTGAACGATTTGAATGGGTTGATTTTGTAGTTAATCAGGGTCTCTGTTGCCTGCCCTAAAACCATATCGGCTTCATTTCCGATAATTGGATTTATGAGTTGCTGAAAGTGATTTTTCTTTAAACCGGATAAATCAGCATCACAAAAAACTATAATTTCCGAACTTGCTCTTTCAACACCTAAAGCCATTGCATAACCTTTACCTTTGTTTTCCGGTAAATGAATATCAGTTATATCAACACTTTTTTTTATTTCTTTAATATTTTTTAAAGTATTATCAGTTGAACCGTCATTTACTACAATAATTTCGTTAAACAAATTGCTATCGGCGACCGCTTTTAACACATTCTCAATAGTGCTTTCTTCATTGAAAGCACAGATTATTGCACTAATTTCAGGATAGTTATTTTTCATTTTTTATTTTACTAATTCAAGTGAAAATTTTTCAGGATACTTTGCTGAAATATCTTTATACATTATATTTATTTGATTCATTAAAGTATTAACATTTTCAAGATTTTCTATTACCCCTTTTATTCCTATTTCTTTCTTTTTGTAATCAAGATAACCAACGACAATAGGAACTTTTGCTCTATATGCCATATAATAAAAGCCCTTATTCCATTTAAGAACTTTTTTCCTTGTTCCTTCCGGTGAAAGAATTATATGTAAGGATTTATTTACTTCAATTAAATGAGAGATTTCATATATTGTATTTCCGTATTTTAAACTGTCAACCGGGATTGAACCAAATAATCTCATTACAATATTCATAGGGAAAAAGAAAAGTTCTTTTTTTGATAAAAAATTATGATTAATGCCTATTTCATTTAAAAATAGTTTGCCATACAAAGCATCGTAATAACTGGTATGTGGAGCAAATATTACAATGCTTTTTTTGATGTTTGGAAATTCGCCTATGATTTTCCAACCTAATAAATTTTTCAATATAAAACCTGAAATCATTATTTTTTAAATTATTTTTTGATATACAAAATCAAATCACCAACAGTCTTAACTTCATATAACATATTATAATCCATTGTTATTTTTAGTTTATCTTCTAAGTTCATAAATAATTCAGCTAAATCAAGATTGTCGAATTTTAAATCATCTTCAAACGATGAATCATTATTAATTTCAGATAATTTCATACCCGACAAATCACTTATTATTTCCAATATTATTTTTTCCATAAAAAATGTGTATTCTAAAATAAATTATAATTTTTTCAATAAAACGGCACCATTTGAATAACCACCACCGAAAACCGATATAACGATTGTGTCATTTTGTTTGAATCTATCCCAGTTTTGAGATAAAACAATGGGGGTACTTGCAGAACCTGTATTTCCTAAATGTTCTATATTTGTTAATAGTTGAGGTGGTTTTAATTTCAATTTTTCAGCAACATAATCGGTAATTCGTTTATTTGCCTGGTGTGGAATTAAGTAGTTCAATTGGTTGATAGGAATGTCATTTTTGTGTAAAATTTGCTCTGTTTCCTGTATCATATAAGTACACGCATATTGAAAAACGTCTTTTCCAAAAGGCATTTTTATACCTCCATTACCAGGTCTTAGGTATACGCCTTCTATACTTTTGCCAATGTTGCCTAATCCTGTGGTATTAATATCAATTACTTCTACATCTTCATTAGAATGTCTTTCATTGGATAAAACCACTGCTGCTGCACCATCGCCCCACAAAAAACCCGATTTTTCATCTGAATAGTCATTATAAACACTATTGTTTTCTGAAACAATAATTAAAGCGTTACTTGCTTTTTTATTTACAAAATAGCAATCAACTATTTCAAGTGCATTTATAAATGAAGAACATGCAGAATCAACAGTAAAACATTTAGCGTTAGCAATATTGAATTGATTTTGTACTGCATGAGCCAAAGTACCTACTGTATCGTAAGGTGTGTATGTTGCACCGATTATTAAATCAATTTCATTTAAGGATAGAGGCGATTCGAAAAGAACCTTTTTAACGGCTTCAATCGCCATTGAATTTGTATTTTCTTCGGGGCGAGTTCTTCGTCTTTGCTTAATACCGCATTTGGAAATAATGACTTCATCTGAAATATCGTAATTGTCTGTAAAAAAATCATTTGGAACAATTATTTCCGGGATGTATGAGTTTATATAGTTGATTATCATGTTATGAAGCTATTTTGGTGTTTGTATAGCTATTGTTTTAACTTCCTTACTGTAAAATCATCATCTGTCAACCCCGTGTCGTATTTTACATCCGACATTTGCATTTTGGTTTTATGGTTTTTCTTCAAGTCGGTCATTTCTATTTCCGAAGCATTCCAATAATCACCTATTTTTTTGAAAGTATATTTTGCTACTTTTACTTTTGTATTGCCTTTGTCGTAATACTCCATTAATTCAGGATAATAATCTGTTTTATTCACATGTACAATTACTTTTGAATAATCCGATTTACCACCGACAGGAGTTAATTCCAATACATATACATTGCCTTCAGTTTTCACTAATTTTGGGGTGTACTTTACCGAGAATAGCACAGATTCCATATCGTCATAAGAAAAATCGGTGCCTGCAAAGTTTTGATTTTTAGCGCTGGTTGCAATTCGTCTTTCTTTACCAAATGCGGGTAAATACAAATACATTACATCATTAGGCAATGACAACACAGCAATGCCAGATTGCGAAGCAGGAGCAGTAAAACGAAATATTCGTTTATCGGTTCCTTTTTGCTGTATGGTTGCTTCACGAATTTCCTGTTTCCCATTTTTGTCAATAAGAATGATTTTATTCTTACCAGTCATGTCTTTGGGAGAATACATAACATCGTCCATTTTTTTTAAAATGGTACTTGCGTCTTGTGCATTTGCAGAAAATAGGCTTCCTGCTACGATTAAAGCGGTTAAAACCACTGTTTGAATTTTCATTTTTTTCATTTTTTAAAGAATTAATTATTGTTAATGATTATTTGCTACTATTTTGCGTTTTCTATTTGCCAATATCAATATTATGGGCAATAAAGTTAAAGCTCCGATACCGGAGCCGAACATACTTATGGCAACCAGAATACCGAAATTTTGCAACGGAACTATTTGTGAAAATATCAAAATTAAAAATCCTGCTGCAACCGATATTACATTTATAATAACGGCTTTCCCACTACTTAAAATAGTTTTTTCAATCGCTTTTTCAGCATCTCCGGTTTCTTTCAAGTGAAAATTAAAACCTGTAATAATATGAATGGAATAATCTATACCAATACCCAAAGCAATACTACCTACAAGTACTGTGGCTATATCAAGCGGAATGCCTGTTATGCCCATAAACCCAAATAATATCATAATTGTAGCAATAATTGGAATTGTAGCATAAACCCCTTTTGATATTGACCGTAACATTAATCCTACAATTAAAAGTACCATTACTAATGCAAGTATCAAACTGCTAAATTGACTTTGAATAAGGCTGTCATTTAATTTAACATATACAGATGGCATACCTGTCAATTCAATTTTTATATTCTCACTATTATTTTCCTGAATGAATTTGTTCATTTTTGAGGTAAACTCATCTATATTTTTACTGTCAACAGAAGCAAATCTTGATTGAATAATTCCTTTGTCCAAATCTTCCGAAACAAGCTGAGTCATTACGTCCTGACCATCGAGCAAAAACCATAATTGTTCAATTTTAGCTTTATCATCGGGTATCATTTTGCCTTCGCCCATCGCATCGTTCATTTGTTCCACAAGGTCGGCTACAGATTGTGTCATATCGATATTCGGGTCTTCTTTCATAAAATGCTCCGTTTTTATCATCATTTTCAGAACCTCAGGGCTTTGCATATCTCCTTCAAATACAACAAATACAGGTAAAGAACCGCCGAATTTTTTCTGCATCACATCTTCAGAAATCCTTGTTGGATTATCTTTCTTAAAGTAATCAGCCATATTTACACTCGTCTTTATGAAAAACATTCCGGATATGCTTAATCCAAGTATGATACCCCATGCTGTTAATGAATATTTCGGATGTTTGAATAGAAGATTAACTAATGGTTGAAGTATTTTATGAGTTAAGATATTTCCCCTTTCAGCTTGGTCTGTTTCAATTTTTTTGCGATACATTGAAAATGCTGATATAAGAGCAGGAACAAAGAATATGGACAACAGCAAAGCAATTAATGTACCCACTGCTGTAAAAATACCGAAGTCTTTAATCATGGTAAGATATGCACCAAATACAAATGAAACAAAGCCAATGGCTGTGGTTACAGCTGCCAAAATTAAGGGTACAATTATATAAGTAAGAGCTTTTATTAATGCCTGTTTTCTGTCTTTTTCTTTGCTTTGATTTATACTGTTTAATACATGTATGGTATAAGCGCTACCAACTGCAAGTAAAACAACAGGTATTATATTTGAAATTATAGTAAGCTCATAACCCGTAACTACCATTATCCCAATAGTCCAAATTACAGCAATACCGGCAGTAAGTAGTGGTAATAAAACACCCCGAAACGACTTGAAACTAAGTAATAAAATAAGTGCAATAATCACAAAAACGATAGGCAAAAGCCAAACAATATCAGCCAAAATTAAATCGCTAATATCGTTCATCATCATAGGTAAGCCTCCAAAGTATAGTTTTTCAGGCAAATTCAGGTTTTCAATCTTGCTCTTAATTTCCTTTGCAACAGCTTGTTTATCAGCATCGGGTAGTAATGTAAACATAACAACAGTAGCAGTGCCATCTTCGGATACAATAGCCCCTTTGTACATCTCTTTCGAGAAAACATAATTTTTCAGGCTGTCTAATTGTGCTTGTTTATTGGGTAGGTTGTACTCATCCACCAATTTTCCGATTTCAATTCCCCACTCAGAACTTTTTATATCCAGAATATTGGTTAAACTCGTAACCGTTGATACTCCATCAGTATACTTCAGACTATCAGTAATTTGTTTAATATGCTGTAAGACTTCAGCTTTAAAAACATTATCGGTTTCAAGCACAATCATCCCCATGTCATTTCCACCAAATTGAGTTCCAATTTCTTTATATAATGAAGCAACAGGGTCGTCATCGGGCAAAGAACTCAGAATATCTGAATTGATTGTCAAAAACTTAGTTTGATAACCAAAGAAAATGGTTAATGCCAAAACACTTGCAACAATTATCCATTTCAATTTTATGATAATTCGAGATAATTTTTCCATATTTATATTTAGTTTATTTGTACTATATTCGTTTTTTAGTCATTTTTAAAACAAAAAAATTATTTAGATATTCCTTTTACTAAAACTCCAATCAAATCATCAAAATGCGGTGAATATCTGGTGTATTTATTTTGTAAAAAGAAAGGAATTTCCAAACCCTTTAGCACCATAATAATCATTTCGAGCAAAACTTCAATATTTCCACTTTTATTAAAATATCCTTCATTAATTCCTTGTTCCAATATATTTCTTAAATTATCAATTTCCCATTTATCTAATTCACTTCTTAAATCATCAATGAATAGATAATGTTCGTAAAAGTCAGCTTTTAAGGTTTCGTGGTAATTGGCTGCATTATTTAATAGCTCCATACGCTGAATAAGATAATTTTTAATTTTATCTCCTGCATTCAATTCTGTATTATGCACAATGACAGATAATTGATTTTTAAGCACAGACATTTCTCTTGATACTACTTCTTTAAACAACTCTTCTTTACTTGCAAAGTGGTAATATATAGAACCTTTCGCTTTTCGTGCAGTTTTAGCAATTTCGTCCAGTGAAGTTTTCTGAAATCCAAATCGACTAAATAGTTTATTTGCTACACTTACAATTATATCTTTTGTTTCGTCTATTTGCATTTATATACTATTTGTACTAAATTAGTTTTACGGTACAAAAATACAAATACTTTTATCAATCCAAATTTTTTTTATTCTTTTTTTTAATAATGTAATGAATGTATCATCGTATTAGTAGAGTGGTGGGAAGATTGCAGCTCTTTTACAAGCCTTTGGGCAGAGCGTAGGCTCGTGTGGGCTTGGAAATGTGCTGCAATGTGGGTTGGGGTTTCTTTTACTTCTTTTTTGCGGGGGGAAAGAAAAAAACAAAATAAATTCCATCAAATTTCCACCAACCTATCAAAGAGCTAAATTCCATATTTCAATTTCCTGTCAATATGCCATTTACAATCTGATTTGCGGTTTTCTACACTTGCAGCCAACGTTTTGCAGCTAAACGCAGGCAGGGCTTAAACCACTGCACTTTCTACGAAGAACTGCTCACAAATATACTACTTTTCTGTCCTACGAAGCACGAAACCCCTGCTTGCGTTTAGGTGCTGTTATGCCTTCGTTGTTCTTTTTCGTCCGTTGCGGTGGAACAGCCATACTCTTTGGCAAGTTTTGGCTTGTGTGGCTGGATTGAGCGACTTGCCAATGTGTATGGATGTGAAGGGTGGGTTTGTTTGTCTAAAGGTAATAGCTGAAAAGTCTGAAAAAATAGAAACTTAAATAAAGTAACGCTAATCCGCTTATAATTTGAATACTTTTCCTTAACCAAGTCAATTTGGCAAGTTTTGAAACAGAACTTGCAAAAAGTCCAACAATTAAAAAGGGTAGTCCTCTCCCAATTCCAAATAAAAACGCTAAAATTACTCCATACAAAATACTTGCTTTAGTTGCTGCAACTGTTAATAATAGTAGTAATGGGGCTGCTGATGTGCCTAAGCTGAAAATAAAGCCGTATATAAATGACCCCCCTATTCCTGGTTTGCGAAGTGCCTCAAGTTGTCGCACTCTAAGGTAAGGTCCATAAAAAGCAACTCCCGCAGCAATTAGTGTAATTGTGCCCATTGCTAAAGTCCAATACAAACCAAATGTTTCGGTTAAAAAAGCACCAATGTAACCTGCAATACCACCAAAAACCGTTAAACAAACAACTATACCCAAAAAGAAAGAAAAAGTAATGGAAAACCCTGTTTTAGCTTCACGCACTTCATTAGTTGTAACATAGCCTGCAAAGCCAAGTCCGACAGGTAATGTGCAAGGACAAACGCCACTTGATATTATACCTGCTAACAAAGCAAGTCCTAAACTATAAATAGAGCCATCTTGAAATGTTTCTGTGAATTGATTTAAAAATTGCTCAACATTCATTCTGTTAATTCTTTAGGTTCTCCCGCCTTGTAGCCAAGTTTATTTATTGCCTCAGCCAATACTTTTGGTGAAACCTTTTGAGTATCATATTTTATTCTCGCATTTTTGTCTTTCAGGCTAACTGTCACATTCTTTACACCATCTATGGCTGATAAAGTTTTTTTTACATTTGCAACACAGGACATACAAGACATACCTTCAATAGGTATTTCAATGAATTTTTCCGTTCCTACATTGACATCTGTTTGATTGGCTTGGGAATTATTTCCTGAACAACCAATAAAACTCATATGAAGTAACACCAATAAGATGAGCCATTTATTTACCATAATGTTATTTTTTGGTGGGTGTATATCCTGCTTTTGTTAATATGGTGGTAAGTTCATTTTCATCAGTTACAGATGCACTATATTTAATGTTAACCAATTTTTTCATTGCTTGTGTTTTTACATTTTCTACACCTTTGATTTCTTTTAAAATATCAGTTATTTTTTCTGCGCAACCTTGGCAAACCATATTTTCAATTGCAAATGATACTTCTTTCATATTGTTCTTTTCTTTTAGTAAAAATTCATAAACCTTATTAATTTCCTTCATTTTGTCAGTTAATTCGTAAAGTCCTAAATCGGGAAATTGATTTCTAATAATTGCTATTTTTTCTTCTTGTCCGCAATTGCCCGGGCAAGTTTCTAACGCCTCGGCAATCTTCATTGCCAATGCTTTTCTAAACACTTCGTCCAATAGCAAGTGTTGAGCTTTTTCAAACCCTTTGTTGATTGCTTTAAATTGATTTAAGATTTGAGCAGGGTCATCACTTTCGTCAAGCATTTTTATTACTCCTTCAACTTGACCTTTTATACTGTTTAAACGGTCTTTAAGGTCTTTTGTCAAATCTCGTGGCAACATATTATTACAATTAAATCACATCCCATCTCCAAATTTTGAAGATAGGATGAGATGGTTAAAAATTTAGTTGGCTTTGCCTATTCCTGCTGCTGCCAATTCTTCTTTACTCACTCCTTTGTTTTGGCAACAAGCAAGCAATTTTCCATTAACAGCTACAGCGGGCAAGGAAGTAATGTTATACTTTTTCACCTTGTCAACGCAGACTTTGTCGTCACATTGTTCTACAAGGTTGTAAACGGTTACTTCACAAGAACCACAAGCCATTTCTTTTACTGTTTTTACTACGGGTTCACATACGGGACACCCTGCTGTAAATACTTCAATTTGTCTTTTCATTTTGTTACGTTTTAAATGTTAATAATTAATTACGCTACAAAGATGGGATGGGTCAGGGGGTGGTCTCCAAATTTTTTTTCAAAATTCTTTTTCAGTCTTCTTTGAGGCGTTGGCAAAAATTCAGGCTCTTTTGGTTTTTCTGTGTCGGCATTGAGTGTCGGGAAAACCAAATGTGCCTGAATGCGGGTCGGCTTTTTACAATGAGGCATAACGTTTGGCGGTATGAAATCGTTGGGGATTGCGGGCTACTATCCTGTTGAGTTACACTGAACTTGATGCGGGGCAGAACGCTTTCATAACCAATTAAACCCCAATGTTTTATACCGCTTGTTGGGCGCTGGGCTTATTTTCGTCTGAATAATTTCATAATATTTTTCCCTATTTCATCAAGTTTTTCAATTGGTTCAATCAATGATGGATTATTTAGGTCTATCTCTTCGTTATCAACAACTCCTTGCTGCATTGGATAAATAAGAATAAAACTATTTCCCTGAAAATATTTATTCAAATATGTAGGGATATTGCTCATATTCATATGGTAGGAAAGTTTATTTGCCCTGCTTAATACTATTAATAAATTATCGTCAGTTCTAATGTCCCGTGAAATAATCAAAAAGTCATTCCAATCGTCAAAAATTTTAAAATCCGCTTCAATTGGGTGGCTTAGATGGATTTTCTTAATATATGCAAAGGTTGTTTCATATGCATAGAAAACTATTTTTGCACCTGTGTTTTTGGAAATATTCCATATTTTCGACAACCAAAATGGAAAACCTATTTCTTTTTCAGCATTTTGCGGTACAATTACAACATGTCTTTTTATTGTAGAAATTGGCTGTATTGGTTTATATACAAATGTAGTTGTATTGCATTTCGTCAAGATACCTTCCGTTAATTTTCCAAGAAATGATTCTGAAATACCTTTGTTTACGTGAAGTCCTAAAACTAAGTCACTAATATTTTGTTCTTTAATAACACCAATTATTCCATTTGTTGGATTTATATCATATCTCAATAGTTTATTTAATTGTATGTCATTGGCAGAAGCTGTAAAAACAGCTTTGTCGAGTACCTTTTTTGCCTGATTATTAGATTCCGAAGAGTCATTATTGACAACATTAAGTGCAAATAAACCCTTTTGATTTCCTTTAGATTTAAGTATCGAACTTAGATTAATTAATTCATCAATTGTTTCTGGATTACTTATAGGAATTAATATTCTTTCAGAGTGTTCAACATTCTCGCTTTCAACCGCAGATGACTCTTGTAATGAAATATTCTTACCACCTTTTTGAGCAGCAAATGATGCTATAGTGCAAGTAATAAGAATCATTATAATTGTTCCGTTTAAGATGCTTTCGCTTAATAAACGAATTGGTTCACCGTTGGCAGTTTCCCCGATTACAACATTATAGCCAACCAAAACAGCCGCAAGGGTAGCTGCTGCCTGTGCATTACTCAATCCAAAGATTAATCTGCGTTCGTCAATTGAAAACTTAAATGACTTTTGAGTAAGCCATGCAGCGATGAATTTTGCAGAAGTAGCAACTATTGTCATTACAGCTGCTACTTTTATTGTTTCAAAGTCGTTAAAGAACGCTCGATAGTCAACAAGCATTCCTACACCGATAAGGAAAAAAGGTATAAAAACTGCATTTCCTACAAACTCAATCCTGTTCATTAACGATGATGTAGAAGGAATTAGGCGATTTAGAGCCAAGCCTGATAAAAATGCACCAATAATCGCCTCTATACCTGCTGCCTCAGCAAGTACAGCACCAAGAAAAACCATTACAAGAACAAAAATATATTGTGAAACATTGTCTTCGTACCTTTTAAGAAACCAACGACCAATGATTGGAAAAAGAAACATTACAATTAAACCAAAAACTAAAATTGAAATTGAAAGTTTAGTCCAAAATGCAGAGTTTACTTCACCTTGAGTCATGCCAACAATAACGGCAAGAACTAAAAGGGCAAGGGTGTCAGTAATCATTGTACCACCAACGGCAATATTTACAGCACGATTTTTTGTTACTCCTAATTTGCTGAGTATTGGATAAACAATTAATGTATGCGATGCAAACATACTGGCAAGCAAAACGGATGTGAGAATTGAAAAATTTAAAATATAAATACCTGTCAATGTACCAAGTGTCATTGGAATTAAAAAAGTGTACAGTCCAAACAGCAAACTTTTAGTACTATTCTTTTTGAATTCTGCCAAATCTATCTCCAAGCCTGCAAGAAACATAATATATAACAAGCCTGCTGTCCCTGATAAAATAATGCTACTGTCTCTCAATAATAGATTAAACCCATTCGGCCCAATAATTGCTCCTGCTATAATAAGTCCAAGAATATGAGGAATCTTAAGTTTATTTAAAAGAATCGGGGCCGATAATATAATAATCAGAATAACCAGAAATTTCAATACTGGATTAGTCAAGGGTAAAGTTGTTTCAAAAATATTTAATAAAATCATAATCTGTCAATTTTTAAATTCTTCCGCCAAAAATATGAAATGCTGTAGGTTTTTCAGCCTTGCGCCCAACTTCTTGCTAAGCGCACCTCTATGGCATATATTTCCACTTTGCCCCTCGATTGACCGTTCAGTAAACATTTGTCAACCAGTTGCCTAGGAAATTGTATGCTCTTTGAGTTTGTCATGTTGTTGCGTATAGCTGCTCAAAGTTAAAGATTCTTTTCATCCAAATGAATGCTCATGTTAAATTTTTATCAAATCTCCCGGACTTGTGATTTTTGAAAGATTCAAATTGCTTACATGGGTGTAAATCTCTGTTGTCCTGCTGCTCTCGTGGCCCAATAACTCCTGAATATACCTTAAATCTGTGCCGTTCTCCAACAAATGGGTGGCAAACGAATGCCGCAAGGTGTGTACCGAACCCCTGGTCGTTACCGCAGCCTTCTGTTTGGCTTCGTGCAACACATTCCTGATACTCGTGGTCGAATAACGCCCGCCATATTGCCCTTCAAATAAGTACTGTTTGGGGTTGTTCTCTTCAAGATAGGCATCAATCAAACGTAAAGCATTGTCAGCCAATTTGGTGTAGCGGTCCTTCCGTCCCTTGCTTTGCCTCACAAACAACAATCCCCTGTCGCGCAGCAAATCTTCTTTGCGCAAATTAATCACCTCGCTGATCCTCAGTCCCGCTGAATAAATCAAAAATAATAATGCCTTATGCTTCGGGTAGCTTATCTGTGACATAATCCCCTCAACTTCCTCCTTGCTATACACGTCTGGCAACTGCTTGTTCCTCATCGGCCGCATCACCTGCTCCAAGTCTAATGTTTTCTTGCCCAACACCTTGTAATACATCTTGATCGCATTCACCGACTGATTGATCACCGATGCACTGGGAGCCGAACGCTGAGCCCATACCTCATGGTATGCATTGATCTCGCTAATCCCAAAACGGTGGATATCTTCTAAACTCTTTCCTTTAAACGCGTTCAAAAACCGCAACACCATATTGTGGTAGGTAACTAAGGTGCTATCGCTATAATTCTGGCTTTGTAAATGAGCCAAAAATTCCAGAGGGCATGCCTTATAATCATAGTTTTTGATATAAGACTGCTCCATTAAATGTCGCTTTATCGCCAAATCACTGATGCTCAAATCCGCATTCAGCTTGATCGTAAACCGCTTATTCAGAAAAACCAACACATCTAAAAGTTGACGATCCCTGGCCTTGATCTCCCATAACCTATTGGCTTTATGGTACACAAAAAAACCGCTTTCGAGTACTTCACTATAATACTCCCGCTCAAAATGATGCTTGAATCCAATAAATGACCTTCCTTCCACCAGAAACGGAAAAAGAGTGATCACATCCAGCCCCTTGCGCAATTGAAGCTCTTTCATGTTTCCATATGTGCCTATGTTCTTGGGGCCAACTTCCAGTCGCTTCCAATCAAGCTTCGAAAGATTTACAAAGGCTACGTCTTCAAAAACATCCTTGAAAAGAGCAACCGAATTGTTGTATTCAACGGCATACCAAGCCCCTAACTCTATGCTGTAGCGTATCCACTCGTTTTGGCTGATTCTCTTCTTTATACTTTCATGATCGTAGAAGAACAACTTTATACACGACACCCCTTCAAGTTTTACCCTGTTTAGAAACAAATGCGGAAGATTTTGTAGCTGTTCCATGTTTTTATTCACAAAACTAATTGCTATGTAGCCGCTTATCCGAATTATAAGTAAGTATAAACGTTTATAAACGACTATAAAACGAATCGTTTATGTCATATATTTGCAATTCAAACTAATAGGAATGAAAAGAAAGTGTCTCCTTTGCAATGAATCTTTCGCTGGCCGAACGGATAAAAAATTCTGCAGCGACCAATGCCGCAATGCTTTTAACAATCAGAATAAGAAAGTCCACGAGCAATTTATCGCCAATGTGAACAAAACACTTCGCCAAAACCGGATGATCCTTCATCAACTTGGCCCTGTTGGCAAATCCACCGTCAGAAGAGAATACCTCGACAAGATGGGATTCGATTTTCAATTCTTCACGCATACTTATACGACCAAAAACAACAACACCTATAAATTTTGCTATGAATATGGCTATCTCGAAATAGAGCAAGATAAGATACTGATTGTGATTTGGCAGGATTATATGAAAAATGGTTTTAAAACGGTTTGATTTTTTTTGACATAGAAAACATCTGCGCCAACCTAATTTTGTTGTTAATAAAATGAAATAAAAAATATCGTAAAACAAAAAAGAATAACCACATAAGGTGGCCCTTTAAATGTTGTCTGTTCGAATGATTTTCTATTCTCCCCGGAATAGGCTCCCAGATCGAATGTCAAGGCAAACCTGAAGGTGTTTTCCAGCGAGTTGTTTCGGCTGTCAATCGGAATCAGGTATGAAAAATCGAGTCCAAAAACATTGTATTTGAGACCTGCACCAAGTGTGAAAAACTTCCGGTTTCCTTTGATTTTATCTTCATAGAAAAACCGCCTCTTAAGGTAAACACTTCGTTGTACCAGTATTCGATGCCAAGGATTACGCTTAATTCACTAATTTCTTCGCTAAAACCATCAGGGGCGTCATAAAAAGATTGAAGCATGCCGCCAACGTTAAGCATTTTATCTGCCGTTTCCATGCAAATATAACGACAAGTCAGTAAGTTTAAGCAACAAAGAAGGAATTTAATTGCAAAGCTTCATGGAAATGGCAGATAAAATGAAGTTGGACTTAGCTGCAATGTACTATGGGCATTCTATGTTTGTTTTTTGGCCGCCGCTACACTCTTTTTAAGAACATGATTCCGTCACCGGAATTCTGTTCCAGAGAAGCTGCGCACTACCGATCTTCTGCCATGTTTCTCTCCAACAAAACAAAGCCTTCAATTGCTTGCGGGCGGGCATGCTCCCGCCTTCTCAGTCACATCCCAAAGCCCCTGTAAGCAATGTAATTACATACATACCAACAAGTTATTCCGGCACGTCTGGTGTTCGGGATAAAATTAAGAAATAGTCCCGCTGAAACAGCAAACCGGACAAAAAATAATATTGGTTTTTTAAGCTTGTGCAGTTGAAACTAACGTCATACAAGAATGGCGCTAAGCAGTAATTTATGAAACATCTAACTTAGTGAAACTTCGTGCCTTCGTGCCTTTGTGGCGAATGATGATTTGTTGAGGCGTGAGGCGTAAGTCCTGAGGCGTGAGGCGTAAGTCCTGAGGCGTAAGGCGTAAGGCGTGATTCGTGATTCACCAAGCAGCACTCAGTCTGATCATATATCGCTGATCGCCAATCTTCGATCTTAGATATTTGCATTTCAAGGATTTTGGATTTACGATTTTCGATTTCAGATTTTTGATTTAAGAGGTAGCTTTTGATAAAGGTGGTTGAGCGGAGTCGAAACCACCGTTAGTAGCCAGTTTAATAAGCAACACTCAGTCTGATCTTAAATCGCTGATCGTCAATCTTCGATCTTAGATATTTGCATTTCAAGGATTTTGGATTTACGATTTTCGATTTCAGATTTCAGATTTTTAATTTTTGAGGTAGCTTTTGGTAATGGTGGTTTCGGCTCCGCTCAACCACCATATTAGTGTATCACAACTATACGTATTTGTACTCAGAATCAGTCAATCCGGTGGTTGAGCGGAGTCACTCCGGTGGTTGAGCGGAGTCATTCCGGTGGTTGAGCGGAGTCGAAACCACCGGTAGAATCGTGCTGAAACCACCGGTATAATCGTGCTGAAACCACCAATGTAGCCAGTTCAATAAGCAACACTCAGCCCAGATCCTAAATCTTAATCCGTCAATATTCTATCTTAAATAAAATGGATTTCAATGATTTTGGATTGTTGATTTCCGATTATTTTTCAGATCTGGCTGAATCCCTGTGCGAATGCCTCCCGCCAACGACCTCAGCCTAAAAGGTGAAATCATACTGACAACAATTATTGTGCGGTGGCCGGCCCAAACAGCGGGCGTGGGATGGCCTGGGCGAAAAAATGCATAGAAAACACAGCAAAGGTCGCCGCAGGCAGATTTGCCTCGTCGAATCGAAAGGATGGCCCGTGCGGGAGTATTTGACGAGGCACTACTTTGCTTGTGTTTTCATGGTTTTTTGAGCGAGGGAGGATAGCTTTGTTTGGGCTTGATTTTTTCGTTCTTTTTTATTAAGAAAAAAGAACAATACGAATCAAAGCTTTAGGCAGAAATTGAACAGTTTGTGGTTGTTGCGCGACAGATTTTTTACTAAAATGCTTCTCAACGACGCAACAGCCCAGATCCTAAATCTTTAATCCGTCAATATTCTATCTTAAATAAAATGGATTTCAATGATTTTGGATTTTAGAATTCGGATTTTAGAAATAAGTTTTGCCAGCGCTCACCCCCCGGCCCCCTTTAGGGGGAGCCCAGCCCGCGTGTTTCATGCGGGAGGGCTCCTTTAGGGGTCAGGGGTGTGGGAAGCAAAGGTTAATTGTTTTTGCAGTATGAATTATGATTTTTGATGTGACTGAATCCCTGTGCGAATGCATCCCACCAATGTCCCCGGCCTGAAAGGAGAAACCAAACTGATGGGAAGCCCAACCAGGAACAAGGAACAAGAAACCAGAAACCAGATCCCGCCTACCAGCCCACAGGAAAGCTATTGTTTTCCAGACCAAACACTACCGCCCCCCAGAACCACGCAAACAGGCTCAGCACCACAATTCCAATCAGGTTGATAATCAATCCCGCTTTAGCCATCTCCATCACGCTGAGGCGGCCCGTGCCAAAAATAATGGCATTGGGTGGTGTAGCCACCGGCATCATAAAAGCCATAGAAGCCGCGACTGTTGCCGGAATCATCAGCAATAGCGGGTGAATGTCGGTGCTCACTGCCAGCCCGGCCAGCACCGGAAGCACCATTTCGGTAGTGGCAGTGTTTGAGGTGAGCTCGGTGACGAAGGTCATCATCGAAACCACCAGCGTCATAAACACAAAGGGATGCAGCACACCGAGCCACTGTAGCTGCTCGCCAAACCACATTGCCAGCCCCGAGTCGCGAATGCCCGATGCCAGCGCAAATCCGCCGCCGAACAAGAGCACTATGTCCCAGGGCAGGCCTTTGGCTGTTTCCCAGTCCATTAGTCTGACGCCTTTGGCTTTTGACGGAAAAAGAAACAGCGACACACCCAAAGCCACTGCCACTGTTCCGTCGTTGATGAAGGCAGCATGAGGAAGCAAGCCCGACCATCCGGGCAGGGTGAACCAACCTGTCTCAAGCTCGCTCCTGAAGGTCCACAGCAGCGCCATAGCCACAAAATGCACCAGCACAAGCTTCTCTTCGCGCGTCATGCGTCCCAGTGTCTTGTATTGGTCGGCAAGCATTGAGCGTTGTATCGTCATTCCTGAAGCTCCGCCCATAAACATGCGCCAAAGCAGCAGCCATATAAGCAGCAGCATCACCACACTGAGGGGCAGGGCGAACAGCATCCACTGTCCGAAACTCACTTCAGGTGCCGCAGGGAACATTATATGGAAAATCCGCACAAAGGACAGGTTGGGTGGTGTACCCACCAGCGTGGCGATCCCTCCGATGGAGGCACTGTAGGCCACCCCGAGCAGCAAACCCACTGCCATCTTACGTCCGGCACCCCTTTCTTCAAAACTGCTGATCACCGAAAGCAGTATAGGGATCATCATCATGGCCGTGGCCGTGTTGGAGATCCACATCGACAAAAAAGCCGTGGCAGCCATGAACCCGAACAGCACACCGGCAGGATGTGTCCGTGTAAACATCAGTATGCGCAGCGCGATACGCCGGTGCAGCCCCCAGCGCTGCATCGCAAGGGCCATGATAAAGCCTCCGAGAAACAAAAAGATCACCTCGTTGAAATAGGCCGTGGATACGGTCTTCCCGTCGCTGATCCCCAGCAGCGGCATCAGGGCCACCGGAATAAGGGCTGTGACAGCCAGCGGAACCACCTCAAAAATCCACCACGAAGCCATCAGCAAGGCCACGCCCAGCATATAGCCTGTCTCGGGCCGGCCGGCATCCACCGGAAACAAAAGAAAATAAATCAGAAACGCCACCCCCAGAATAAATCCAATAACCTTTCCGCTGAAGTTGATTCGTGTATTTTTCATGAGATTCAATTTGGTTTTGAGGTCAGTGAAAAACTACGGCTGACAAACACAGGCAAATGTAGGAAGATATAGCAGCTTTTCAAAAAGTTGGGAGGTTTTGAAGGTTTGAAAGTTTGGAGGTTGGGAGGTTTGAATGTTTGGAGGTTTGAAAGTAAACTGTATTAGCTGATTTTTAGTATCTTCTCCTAAGCAGTAACCAGTAACCAGTAACCAGAAACCAGTAACCAGTAACCAGAAACCAGTAACCAGAAGCCCGAAACCCGAAACCCGCAACCCGCAACCCGCAACCCGAAACCCGATTAAGTTTGGAGGTTTGGAGGTTGGAAGGTTTTCGTTGTCTTGTCTTTATTATTCGGTTATTAATCCGGAAATAAGACCATTTATAAAAGGTATAATAAGCTCCATATTGGGGAGATGATTTGGCAGGTGCGGAAGTCCTGGAAAAAAGTAACGGTAGTAAGGCAAAAAAGTAACGGTCGAAAAAAAAAATTCACCGCAGAAACCGATCCGTTTCACCGCAGAAACTGACCAAAAGTAACGGTCGTTTTTTAGGGCCTTGTATGTAGCTGTTTAGCAACGCTTTAGAAAGTGCTTTTTTTGGGTACAGAAGGACGTAAAAGTTTAAGATGAGGGCTATTGACCCGTCATGTCAGCCGGGCAGGTTTGTTGTTAGTTGATTTTTTTTATTTGTTTATTATTTTTACCTATTTTCATGTAAAGGCGTAAGTAATACTTTTTATGATCTCTATTAACTGATTATCATTAAACTATATTGATAAATATAAGAATTAAATAACGATATTCAATGTTTTTTTTTACCGATTTGAGATTTTCGATTTTTGAGTTAGATTTTGGTAGAGGTGGTTTCGACTCCGCTCAACCACCATCGGCTCCGCTCAACCACCATCGACTCCGCTCAACCACCATCGACTCCGCTCAACCACCATCGACTCCGCTCAACCACCATTGACTCCGCTCAACCACCATCGACTCCGCTCAACCACCATCGACTCCGCTCAACCACCATCGACTACCTCGTCATGCTGCCGAGGCGAGCGCTCAAACAATCAACTCAGCAACCACTACACAGCAGCCTGTAGTGTGTCCAGCTTAATTCGGTACACAATGCGTTCCAAATTCGAAAGGTCAGTTAGAACCGTTGCATCTTGGTGAGGGTGTAGGGTTCCGAGATTTATGATTTGAAGCGATGGGCTATAGAGCGACGTAGTCAGGAGGCAGAGCCGAGCTGGGGTTAAAATTGATTAATTGACAGAGTTCACGCCACGAACGCAACGGAAAATATCACGCCGCGCCCGCTGCGAGAAAAAAAGAGGTTCACGACACAAATTACGGTAGAACTCGGCGTCCTTTGCGGTTAAACCTCTGCGTCCTTTGCGGTTAAACCTTCGCGCCCGCCGCGAGAAAAACAAAAAAGTTCACGCCACCAACGCAACGAAAAACATCACGCCGCGCCCGCTGCGATGACGACTAATGCGAACTAAGCGAACTAAGCGAACAAAACGATGTCGCTCAAGTCGCACAATTAGCCCTGATGCGAGTAAGAGTTTCACGCCACGACCGCCACGATAATTATAACGTCGCGCTCGTTGCGAGAAAAAAAAAGAGGTTCACGCCACGTCCGCCACGAGAATTTTAACGCTGCGCCCGTTGCGAGAAAAAAAAAGAGGTTCACGCCACGTCCGCCACGAGAATTTTAACGCTGCGCCCGTTGCGAGAAAAAAAAAGAGGTTCACGCCACGACCGCCACGAGAATTATAACGTCGCGCTCGTTGCGAGAAAAAAAAAGAGGTTCACGCCACGACCGCCACGAGAATTATAACGTCGCGCCCGTTGCGAGAAAAAAAAGAGCTCCCACCAATGTCCCCGGCCAGAAAGGCGAAACCAGAGATCGGAGATCAGAGATCGGAGGGTGTTTCAGCCCCCGATAAGTTTGGACACATATTGTTCAAATAAATCCTAATTTTATGACTGAAATAAGAGACAAAATTGCTGTGAAACGCAGAACCA
>JAGUXE010000054.1 GCA_020061995.1 Ignavibacteriales bacterium
AAAAGACATTAACAGTTTTCCAGAATCATATTTTGTGGTGTCCGGTAAATACGAAATAGTTGGTACTCCGGATCTAAAGTATTTGCCAAGACCTCTAAAAATTCCCCAAGCTTGTATTCGATTAAAGTCTTCGTTATTTAATCGCATCTCCTCCATTCTGCTTGTGTGAAATGCCCCTTCGATTAACACGGCTGGTATTTTCGTTTTTCGAAGCACTGAAAAACCTTGTCCAGGATAAATGTTATAATCAGAATAAGTTCCATCGAAAGAGCCAAGACCACCCGGATTTCCCATAACATAAGAAAGATCGCGCTGAATATACCGAGCCATATCTTGGTTGCAAGGTTCATATTCATAATCAACATTTTTTCCATGATAGTATACAGAAGTGTAATTAGTATAATCATCTTCAGCTTTGCCCGGCGCATTATGATGAACGCTGATGAAAATATCTGCACCGCTATTATTTGCTAAAACAGATCTATAACCTAAATCAACAGTAGTATCTTTATCGCGAGAAATAAATACAGTGGCACCTGCTTGTTCAAGATATTGTTTTAGCGCTAATGAAACACGTAAATTAACATCTGCTTCTACAACAATTCCATTATGGCTAGTATTCCTTCTATCTTCTCCACCATGTCCGGGGTCTAGAAATATTTTTTTACCTGATAGATGGTGTGAGTAATCGGTTATTGTTTTAGAACGCGTCTCTATATCTTTCCAATCCAAAGGATAATCAAATAAAGAAATATTACTTGTGGATGAGCAACCAACTGAAAACAATACCATCACTACTGATAGTACACTTATTCTTGAATTGATTTTACGCATTTATTCCCTTCCAGAGCGTATTGACAATTAAAACAATGCTCTAAGTTAGATGTAAAACTAAATGTATGAATGTTTTTTATTGCTTCTTGGATTTGCTTGGCGAATATTTCTATTGCTTCTTTTGATATTACATTAACTACTAATTCATCAGGATGTTTAATAAATACAAGCCGGAGTTCATAATTATTAGCTTTAGGAAATATTTTACTTAATACATATGCATAAAACTTTAATTGTATAAAATAATTCTCAGCTCTAGTTTTTATCTGGTCTTTCTCAATTGTATCTGTCTTATAATCTATTATAATTAACTTTTCGTCTTGATAAATAAGTTTATCAATTATTCCATATAAAAAGAAGTCTCCTTCTTTACAATATACTTCATATTCATTTTTATATTTTTCACAACTATTTATTTCATCATATACTTTGGAACTATAATATCTAGTAATTTCATCAACTATCTCGGAAGTAAGTTTTGAGAATTCTTTCACATCTTCGGCTACCAGCGCCTTCTCAATATATTCTTTAATACCTTCTTGAGGAACATTTTCACTTAAACATTTATGTATTGCCTTGCCTCTAATCTGGGCATATTGCTTTAAGTTGTATTCTTCTTCATCAAGCTGGTATTCATAATTATGCTCTTGGTTTTTAATCAAGTTCATTAGCGGTAAATACCCAATATTATAAGTCAGTTCATATTTTACAGGGCATTGAGAATACATTGAGATTTTAGTAGCAGAAATAATTTCATGTCGGGGATATGAAGAGATTAATTCATTCTTTAGGTTTTGGAATGAAATTGATTTTTCCGGTTTCTTAGCGGAAAGTATTTCACACTCAATTTGTGTTTCAATTGAAACATTCAGATCAACCGTTTTATTATTCATTGCAAAGGTGTCATCGCGCCGGCTCATAAATGTTGTATTTGCTGAAAGAGTAATTGAATTGTTTTCAAATTTATTACTAAATCCATCGCATAATAATTGGTAAAACGTACCTTTAACTGGTTTATATTTATTGTGACTTGCGGAAATGTATAAATACTTTACAGCTCTTGTAACAGCTACATAAAATAATCTTTTTAATTCTGCATAATTTTTTTTCTTAGTCTTATAATTGTGAAAAGCGGCTATAGGAGAAAGAGAATATTTTGAGAAATATTTTTTTTCAATTGGCACTTTTGTCAAGATTCCATATTCTTTGCTAATACTAATACTTTTTGACTTAACATTATCATCTTGTCCTTTGGAATTAGTTCCGTAAATAAAAACGGCTTTAAACTCCAAGCCTTTAGATTGGTGAATTGTCATCAGTTTTATGGCATTTTGATTTTCAGTAACTTGAGCTTGTCCTTCGTCTTCATATCCATCTATAAATTCTTTTAATGAAATAGTATAATCATATAAATTCTTAAAACCTTTATTAGAATATTCTCTGGATAAGGACAACAATTTTTCCATGTTTGCAATTTCTTGTTCACAATTTTTCTTAGTTGATAGCACAGACCAATAGCCCGATTCATTTAAAAGTTTTCTAATCAATAAATACGGTTCCATGCTTATAATTGCTTGTATATTTTCATTAATAACAGCAATTATATTTTTTATATTTTCATCATGTGCAGAATAATTAATAAGTTTTTCATAAAATGCTTTTTCTGTTCCAAGTGATATTCGCAGTAATTTAGAATCAGAAATATTAAAAAACGGAGAGCGTAACACACCAATTAAAGATTGATCGTCGTTATGATTAATAAGAAAAGTCAAATAGTTATACACATCATAAATTGATTGTCTTTGATAGAAACCTTTACCGCCCATAATAATATATGGTAAATTATATTTTACCAAGGATGATTCGATTTCAGTAAACACTTTTCTTTTTCTGCAAAGTATAGCTATATCACCGAATGTTAAATTTTCATCTGTATTAAGCAGCATCATGATTTTTTTAATAACAAGATCACTTTCTAAAACACTTTCGCTTTCATCTGCCAATAATATTCCAACTTGCCCAACTTCGTCATCATTTTTTGTACAAATTAAATCGCTTGGTTCTACCTCGTTAAATTCCTTAATAGGATTAGCAAATAAATTACCAAATAATTTGTTTGTAAAAAGAACCAACTGAGGATACATTCTAAAACTATGAGGCAGAGTTAAATTCTTCCCAACAAATTTACTATTTAATATTTCGCGCTTTGTTTTGTCAAATACTTCAAGGTCTGCATCTCTAAACATATAAATACTTTGCTTCTCATCGCCTACAACGAATAAGTTTCCTTGCTTAAGTTCATCAAGAATTGGCATAACAATTTCATACTGAATGTCATTTGTATCTTGATATTCATCAATCATTATATACTTATACTTTTCACGAAGATGTGATTGAACTTCCGACTTCTTTATTATTTTATTAGCAAAGAGTAGTATGTCTTCAAAATCCAAATAGCTTCTTATCTTC
>JAGUXE010000030.1 GCA_020061995.1 Ignavibacteriales bacterium
GTACTCCCTTCCATCTTCATTGATTTTTAGTTTTGATATTTCGCGTACTAATATCCCTAAAGGTCTAACCGGTAGTCATACTGAGGAAGAAGAAAAGCCGAAAAGAGGAAAAGATAAACCCAAAATAGCAAAAGGATTAGTAACCATTACTTACGCCAACTATATAATTAATAAAGGGATTTCTGATTCCATTTTTGAGGAAAGTAAAAAGAAATGAAATTAGCTATATTTTTCATAGCCTTGATAGTAATTCAATTTGAAGTGATATCGCAGTCTTCTTATAATTATCAAGAATCCGATTGGCAGGTAGTTGCCGAAGGATGTGATTTTCCCGAAGGACCCGCTTATGATGGGAAAGAAAATTTATATTTTTCTAATTGTTACGGAAGTTGGATTGGGAAATATGATGGTAAAACATCAACGAAATTTTTAAGTAAAAATGATTCCGATTTTACCATTTCAAAAACAAATGGCTTAACCTTTGGGAATGATGGCTTTTTATATGCTTGTGATTACGGTATCGGAGTTATATTGAAAATTTCTGTCGATGGGAAAAGTGAAATATTAGTTGATGGTTTTAAAGGAGAAAAATTTAATCGCCCTAATGATCTCGCTTTTGCGAAAAATGGAAAGCTCTATTTCACCGATCCCAAATCTTATGACAAATCAATTCTTGATGGAAGAATATTTGAAGTTGATGTAAAAACAAAATCTGTCCATCTTGTTTATGATGGACTCGCTTTTCCAAACGGAATTGCTTTTAATGCCGATGGTAATATTCTCTATGTTTGTGAGTCGGCAAAGCAGCGAATCTTAAAATTTAATTTTGTTGAAAATGGTACTCTTACTGAACCTGAAGAATTTGTTTTACTACCGGGAGGTGACCCGGACGGAATTGCTTTTGATCAGAATGGAAATCTTTGGATTGCACACTTTGGTGGAAAATCAGTTTATGTCATTTCACCGGAAGGAAAGATAATTTCAAAAATTCCGACTCCGGGGAAGAAACCGAGTAACTTGGAATTTGGCGGTACTGATTACAAAACTCTATTCCTAACTGAAACCGAAACAAATAAAGTTTATCAATTAAAAGTTGATGTCCCCGGATTGAAATTATTTTAGAATACTTAATAAAATCCATTCACTCATAAATGGTTGATGTTTAACCGGATTAAATTCTCCCGCATTTTGGTATCTACTGGAGGTCGAGAACCATTTCTCGACCAGAGTTTTGTTAGATAATCTCAACTCCACAATGTTATTTATTAAGATTTTACACGTGTCATCATTTGTAAAAACATGATTGAAGCCTATTACTGTGGTAGTTACAAAAAAGATGCTTTCGTTAGTAAGGAAACTCCTATTACGTCTCCCCATTACTTGTTTTTCACTTTTTTCTTCTTTATAAACATTTCGATAATTCTCTATTTTTGCGTCTTACTGCATTCTCTGTCGAGAAGTGGTTCTCGACAGCCGTGGGAATACACACCGCAAGAGAGGAGTGTTGAGAAATGCTTCTGGACAGCCGGAGGACAGATGTGCGATTATTTGTAAAATTTAAGCTTTTTGGGGGGACTTGTTCGTTCTTGAATCTATAATTAAAATCATATATTTTTAATTAACAAAGTAATCTTATTAAATACGCTTACTACATATAAAATAAGTTACTATGTTTAACAAATTTATCAATTAATATTAAGGAGGCTATATGCCTGAGAACAAAGTTAGTGCTGTTCTTGAACAAAGTAACATCGATGCAATTAATACTGCTATTGCATCAATTAACACCGCACTCCCTTTTCTTATTGATTTGGATGCAGATGAAAAAAAAGCTCTGCCCAAATTTGGGGATAAAAGTGTTGCTTTTGTGAATAAAGCGCATGAATTAGTTTCGCAAACTGACGAATTTCTGCCAAGAAATTTTGATGTTGTGGAATTTAAGAAAGATGTAGCGCTTTATTCCAAATTATATTCGGTTTTGCAGCCATTAAGAATGTTAATGGATAGAATGGAGGATACTTATACACAAATTGGCGCTGAAGCTTATGCTGCGGCTCTTGTAGTGTATCAACATGCAAAACTCAATAAAGACCAGTCTGCAGGATTGGAAGCGGTTATTGATGATTTAGCAAAAAGATTCCTGCAAAAATCGTCGGGTGCTAAAGCTCAGAATGAATAAAAACTAATGAGGCTATCATTTTAGTTGGATTTCTTTTTCTGAATAGGTTCTCCTAAAAATTTATTAGGAGAACCTATATAAATCTTACAGTTTCCTCCCATTTTTGATGTCCGTCCCTTAAAATTCATAGGTTATCGATAATTTTTTAATGGTTATCTTATTAAATTCATAGGTTATTGATATAATTTTAATGGTTGTCCTATAAAATCTATAGGTTGTCCCTATAATTTTAATGGTTATCATAAGAATTTTTAAGCAGCAGAGAAAGAGAAATAGTTTTTGCCAGCCGGAGGAGTCATTATGCCACGATTTTGGTCAAATTCGAGTTATAAAAAAGGGAGGGTTTCCCCCCTTTTTCATTAGCACTATTTCATCAATAAAAGTTTCTTGGTCGCTTTATACTCATTTGACCTTAGTTCATACAAATACACTCCGCTCCAGAGATTTGATGCGTTAAACTCAACATTATAATTTCCTGCTGATTTTTCTTCATTCACCAACGTTCTCACTTCTCTTCCTAGAACATCATATACTTTTAACGTAACAATGCTGCTAACAGGAATTTGAAAATTAATTGTCGTTATTGGGTTAAACGGGTTGGGGTAGTTTTGGTAAAGGGCGTATTCAGATGGAAATTCTCCCCCCTCTTTTACAGAAGTTACCGCACCCCCATCTTTTGTTTTATAAATACCTCCATCGCCTGCAGCCCAGCCATTATTTTTATCAATAAAATGGATTGAATATAAAATACTATTTACACCCAGAGAATGCTCTATCCAATTAGAGCCGCCATCTGAAGTTTTAATAAAATTCGTCCATGGTTTGGTAATCCATAAATGAGTTGTATCTACACCACTCATTGAAGTCCAAAGATTCGGTAGATTAGAAAGTTTCATAGCCCAAGTCTTTCCCCCATCTATAGTTTTATATAAAATATTGTGGTCTGGATTAAATCCAAGGACACCTCTTGCCCAGCCAGTGAGTGAATCGGTAAAAAGTATTTGTCTTGCACCTGTTAAAACAAACTTATTTCCCCAGCTCAAACCGGAATTTGTTGTTTTCCAGATAGCGTTGTAATCAGTAAGCCAACCTTCATTTCTATTTTGAAAATGTAAGGATTCTATAAATCCTAATTCATTAAAATTATATTTTTGCCAATTAATTCCACCATCAGTAGTTTTTAGGAGTATATTACTATACCCTCCTGCCCAACCGTAATTTGCATCTGTAAAAAATAAAGTTCTTAGATTGAAAGTTACTCCGGATTCCTGTGCAAACCAGTTATTACCTCCATTAGTAGTGGTTAATATTGTCCCCGAATCCCCTACTACCCAGCCAATATTGCGGTTTACAAAAAAAATGGATCTTAATTTTTGTGTTGTTTTACGTTCTTGGAGTACCCAGTCGAGTCCTCCATCGGTTGATGCGAAAATAGTTCCATTACCCCCTACAGCCCAGCCATACATGGAATCAACAAATCTAATTGAGATAAAATTACCACTTTTAACTTTATACCAGCCGGTTTGGGGAAATAAATTCATGTAGAATAAAAGTAGAAAAATAATATTTTTCATCTTTGTTAATCCTTTCTTATGATATTTTTACACTATACCATGCCGCCCCTGCATTAACCACCATTAAAGTTTCAAATTGTTGATTGATTGTAGTTGCCCCTTGTATTATATCGTTTGTCCAAGTATCTGGAATTATTGTAACCGAATTTGAATGTGAATCCACTTTGCTTAAAAATAGAACTTTACCTACTTGAGTATCGGAAAGTTTAGGTAAGGTTATAGTAATATTTCCTGTTGCAGTTCCAACTGTTATGTAACCATCGGTTGGTAAAATAGTATAATCATAATCAACGTAAGAATAAGGAACTGTTATCTCATCTAAAACTCTTCTAGAATTATAGTCAAAACAATTTCTAAAAGCATATATTCCATTATTATTTATAATACCAATTCCATACAAATCTCTTCTAAAAAAACAATTTGATACTATATTTCTTGCAGGTATATAAGATTCATCTACAATAGCATAATCTGGAGGTGTTTGTGGTGGGGCTACTTCTTTTCCTCTAAAAAGACATGATTCAAATAAAATGTTTGCAGAACCCAAATTAGGAGCGCTTGAAGAGACTTTCACATCACATTCAGAGTTAGCATCAAAATTTGCTCTAAAGAAATGAATTTGGAATGGAGACCATGCGTCTTGTGTTAATCCGGGATGAATATGAACTCCAATTGTATTTAAATTACATCCTAATCCATAGAAAAAGACGTTCATAGTGTCAATAATCTCTATTCCTTTGGCATTGCTCCAGCAATCAATATCATAAAACCTTACCGCTCCTGAAGCATGCAGATCCGGCTTTGTATCATCTTTCTTACCAATGATTTTAATCCCCGTACCACCATTATCTGCAGATTGGAGTCTGTTTGCTTTTATATCCTGTCCATATAAAACACAACCATCACTATCACAACCGAAAACTACAACCTCATCAAAATACAATTCATGATGCCCGATACCACCGTAAAAACCATTCCCATAGAATTGATAAATTAAAATATTGCGAAACCTTACATGCCCACGAGTCGAATAGCTATTATTTGTAATGTCACTAAGATGAATTCCATCACCACGAGTCTGATTCTCTTTATTCCCAAATAATATTAAATTTTCAATCCCGGCTTGATATAGCACATTATTATTTGCTCCATATTGAATAGGCGGTAGTCCTTTTGGCTCAAACATACTTACATTAGAGTCATCATCCATAATTATTATGGTAGAAGGGAAATTAAGGAAATTAGAGGTGCCTATCTCATGTTGTAAAAATCCAAATGTGGTTCCCCCCTCTCCCAAAATTTTTACTTTACTTGGCAGTTTAAGAGTCTCATTTATCAAATATTTTCCAACTGGAAAATAAACGATCCCACCACCATTAGATTCAGCCTCATCTAATGCTCTTTGTATCCCTTCTGTATTAGTGGTTGGGTCCCCGCCTCCGCTATTATCAACACCATAATCAATTACATTTTCAACTGCTATCGTCCCCATAAGTGTTTCCTTTAAGGTAAAACAAATTAGTTTTATTATTGAGAAATATTACTTTATTGATTTCGTTATGATTGTAATAAAATTCTACCTAAAAGTCAACTGCTGGCTATCACTCCGGAATGTTTTTTCTTCTTGAATTATTTCTACTTCATCAACAATAATTTCGTAGTGGATTTATACTTATTTGAGCTTAGTTCATACAAATATAATACATTGCTTGATAGCAATGTCGAGAAGTGGTTCTCAACAGCCGGGGGGAATTAAAAGTCGATGTCCACGGATTGAAATTAATTAAATGAGCTGTTAATTCTTAATCAATCCAATCCTTTAGAAATGGTTGATGTTTAACCGGATTAAACTCAATGTATTCATAGCTTACCAGATTGTTCAAGTTGTATGGGTCGTTTGAAAAAAAGTTTATTAATTCGGTTAACTCTTCTCCCCTTGCAATTACAACTCCACCAACTTTAGGGTTTTGAGGACCTGAGCAAAGCAGCAGTCCTTTATCATAACCAATTTGTAAATACTCACGATGTTCTTTAAGATATTTTTCAATCTCACTCATCGGGACTTTGTATTCAACAAAAACCACAAAATGTTTCATACCCATTTCACCTATAATTTTATTGGAAGTTTTCCGGTAAAATTTATTTTACCTAATAAACCTTTAATTACGGCATATTGAGTTATTTTGGAATCACCGTAAGCACACAAGTAATTATCAATTTTCGGAAGGTGTTTAATGATATATGGGTCACCGAAACTTATAAAAATCTTTTGTGCATTTAATGAGTTCAATGTTTCAATTAATTTAATTTGAGATAAACTTAAATTCATTTCTCCTTGATAAGCTCTAATTCTAAAGAAGAGGGGGACGATAATTAGATCAGAAGTTTTTACAATATCGATTATCCGTCCAATTTTATTTTCATTTATTTCTTTATTGATAAAAACCGATACTTTTATTTCTCTTTCTGCTTTCAAGTAATTTTGGAAAGTTGCTTCAAGTTCAGTTTCAACAATATCTGTAAGAGTGATAATTGAAATTGATTTATCAATGATAATCGGAAGTTCCAAATTATTTTGCTTAGCGATTGTAATTGAAGCATCGGCTATTTGTTGAGACAATTCAATATGTTTTTTTGATGCAATCACATTTCTTACTTCGGACAAATTTATTTCAGTTCTATTCCACAATCCGAGATATTTTTTTGCAAATAAAATCTTTCTCACAGATTCATTAATTCGATCCTCACTTATCATCCCATCAGTAACTGCATTAACTAAAGAATCTATCGCAATATCACAATCCGGAGGCATCAAGAGTATATCAACTCCGGCTTGTACCGAAAGCCGTGCGGCTTCAGCAACTGAATAATCATTCGTTGCACCGAACATATTTAGTGCATCGGTTACAATTAATCCGTTAAAACCTAATTCTTCTTTCAAAATATCTGTTACAATTCGTTTGGAAAAAGTAGCGGGAATTATTGAATCTGTATCAATTGCCGGGACTGCAAGATGTCCTACCATTATGCTTTGGATACCGTTTTTGATTAATTCAATAAATGGAAATAATTCTTCAGTATAAAGCTCTTCTTTTGAACAATTAATTATTGGTAATTCTCTATGTGAATCAACATCTGTTCTGCCATGCCCCGGAAAATGCTTTGCCGTTGCAATAATTTTTTCATTCTGTAAGCCTTGCATATATGCTATTGCAAATTTTGCTACTGTTTCTTTGTCATCACTGAAAGCCCGAATATTAACAATAGGGTTTGAACTATTGGTATTAATATCTGCGACCGGTGCATAATTATTGTGAATACCGAGAGCCTTTGATTCTGTAGCAATAGCTTTTCCCATTCTCTCAGCAAGTGAAACCTCTTGAGTAGCGGCTAAAGCCATTGCGTATGGAAATGACGTTGCTTCTTCAACACGCATTGCTGTTCCACGTTCAAAATCTGCTACAAGAATAAGTGGTATCTCTGAAATTTGTTGGAGTTCATTTGATAAGATTGAATAATCGAAAACAGTTCCTTTGAAGAAAGCAAAACCCCCGACTTTTTTTTCTTTTGCAAGTCTTATAACTCGTTGGTATTCTTCATCATCTTTATTTCGAAATACTGCAGTTACATGAGGGAAAACCATTTGAGAAATTTTTTCATGAATTGATAATCGGGCGATTATAGAATGGATCGAACTTTTATCTTCCTGAGAAATTGGAAAAAGTTCATCCAATGAGGGGATTTCAGAATTCATCTATTTCTCGATTGAATTAATAACTGCTTCATGAAGAATACGTCTAAACTTAATATGTTTAGTATTTGCCCTTGTAGGATAGACTCGATTTGTCAATAGGATAACGAAAAGGTTTCGATCGGGATCAACCCAAACAGAAGTCCCGGTAAATCCTGTATGTCCGAAAGAATTCATCGAGAAGAATTGACCTGCGGATGAAGTTCCATCATCAGTCTTTGTATCCCAGCCGAGCGCTCTTGAACTTGATGAAGAATTTCTTTTTGTAAACAATTCAACTGTCTCTTTATTAATAAACTGTTTTCCTTGATAGAACCCTTTTTGCAGCAGCATTTGAAGCAGTAGTGAGAGGTCTTTTGCATTAGAGAATAATCCGGCATGCCCGGCAACCCCATTTAATAGATCTGCGTTTTCATCATGAACTGTTCCGTGCACAAGTCTCTTCCGCCAGTATGTATCCAATTCTGTAGGGGCAATTTTATTTTGCTCTTTTGCAGAAGGGTTAAATTTTGTATCACGCATTCCGAGTGGGATAAAAATTTCATCGTTACAGAACTTATCGAATGATTTGTTAGAAACTTTTTCAATAATTTTTGCGAGAGTTATAAAACCGAAATCCGAATAGACAGTTTTGGTTCCCGTCTCATATTCTAACATTGAGGTGAATATTGCATCAATTACTTGTTCAGGTTTATTAAAATCTTTATAGAAAGTTTTAAAAGCTGCAAATCCACTATTATGCAATAAAAGATTTCGTATAGTGATTTTTTCCTTTCCGTTTACACCAAATTGCGGAAAGAACTTTACTACTTTATCATCCAAGTTTATCAAACCTCTGTCAATACATAGCATAACCGCTGTAGTTGTTGCAATAACTTTTGTTAAAGAAGCAAGATCATAGATAGTTGATGGGGTGACTTCTTTAGAAGATAAATTGTAAGTATAGTGTCCATAAGCTTTTTCTAAAATTATCTCACCATCCTTTGCAACAAGTATAACACCTCCCGGGAAAATTGAATCACGTATTGCATTTCTCATCAATTTATCAACTTCTTTAAACTTATCAACATCATTATCAATTTTACTTGTTACATTGTCTGTTATAGCAGACTTTTTAATGATGATTCCATCACCAAACTTATGATTAGTATTAGGAATTGAAATTGGGAGTTTCCCCTGTATTGATATTTCACCAAACAATGCTTCAGCAAATGCGTTTTCCAAAACTTCGGAACTACCATAGTTACACAAATAAGTCTTTACTTTAGGAAAACCTGACAATACATATGGATTTCCATGTGCAAGAAAAACTATTTTTTTATTTGTTCTCATAAGATCATTGATAAAATTCTCTTGCTCTTTAGTCAGTCCAACACTTCCTTGACCACTCCTTACTCTGGAGTAAGTAGAGAGGAAAATAATATCATTACGTTTTACTTCCGACAAAACTTCATTATAATCTTTCTTCCTACTCTTAATCGAAAGTGATACAGAGGAAAGTTCCGGAATTCTCTCTCTCAATAACGAGCCAAAATTGTCAGCGGTTGCATCCCGATTATTATCTAACAGTGCCACATGAAAATATTTATGTTTAGGGGAATTTTGAATTGGTATTAGCTTTTGTTCATTCCGAATTAGAGTAATAGATTTTTGGGCTAGTTGTTTCGAGACATTCCAATGTTCATTTATCCCAACCCTTTCAGTAATTTTCTCTATATCAACAAAGCGTTGTTTATCGATACCCGTCCATCTTTTGGCTAACAATATTTTACGAACCGATTGTTCAATTCGTGATTCTTTAATTTGTCCCGACTGAACTGCAAATACAAGTGCACTGTAAGCTTCGTCCTCATCTTTAGGAAAAAGTAGTACATCATTCCCTGCTTCAATTGCTTTAATCGCTGCTTCCGCGGTTGAAAAATGTTTAGTTATCGCTTCCATGTTCATTGCATCGGTAACAATTAATCCGTTAAAATTCATTTTTTCACGGAGTAAACCCGTAACAATATTGCTGGAGAGCGTTGCAGGTAAATTAGCAACTTCATCAATTGCAGGGATTGCAAGATGACCAACCATCACCGATAAAATACCGGTTTCAAAATTTGATTTGAAAGGAATTAATTCAATTTCATTTAACTCTTTTATGGATGAAGGAATTACTGCAATATCTGCGTGAGAATCAATGTTAGTATTTCCATGCCCCGGAAAATGTTTCGAAGTTGCTATCATGTTCCATCGCTGAATCCCCTTTACCAGAGCATTACTCATACTGCTTACAAGATTTTTATCTTCGCTAAAAGCTCTTACATTAATAATTGGATTTGATGGATTTGTGTTTACATCCACAACCGGTGCATAATTTTGATGTACTCCGATTGCCCGACTTTCTTTTCCGATTATTTCACCCATTTTAAATACAAGTGCTGTATCTCTTGTTGCCCCGAGTGCCATACTGGTAGGAAAATAAGTCGAACTCTTCGCTCTTTGCGCAACACCATTTTCATAATCGGAAGAAATCAATAAAGGTAGTTTTGAAAGTTGCTGGAGTTTGTTTATTAATATGGCTTGTTCATAAACTTCACCGTTAAAGAAAATAAACCCACCAACTTTAATTTCTGTGATTAAATGCTCCAACCTTTTATAACCATTATCATCTTCACTATAATACCTTCCATAGGCATAAGGAAAAATGAGTTGTCCAACTTTTTCTTCTAAAGTCATTGAAGCAATTATATTCTCAACCCATTCATCATCATGGATGCTAAACAGTGAGGCATCTTGAATTCTATAGATTGGATCTGATTCAATCCATTTTTTAACTGAATCATTAAAAATAGAAGAATAGAATGCACTACCGATTAAAAACGACAAGAGTAGTACAATCAGTGAAGTTTTAAATATTTTTTTAATCATAATATTCTATTCAGTTTTTTTTCCAAACTCAGCGTCAAGGGGAATAAGTTTTGTTACAATAAATGCCGGTATTGTAGCTATACAAACCCAAACAAAGAAATGTTGGTAACCAATTATTTCTTGCAACCAACCGCTGAACATCCCGGGGATCATCATCCCCAAAGCCATAAAGCCTGTCGCTATTGCATAATGCGCAGTTTTATGTTCACCATCTGAGATGTAAATCATATAAAGCATATAAGCTGTGAATCCAAGCCCATATCCGAATTGCTCTATTGCTACACATAAATTAATGATAAAGAAATTATCAGGGACAGCATATGATAAATAAACATAGACTAAGTCGGGAAGATTTATTGCAACTACAAAAACCCAAATCCATTTTTTTAATCCGTCTCTTGCGGCAAGAAATCCGCCAAGAATTCCACCAAGCGTTAAGGAAACAATTCCTACAGTTCCATATACAAACCCGACTTGCCCGGTTGTTAAGCTAAGTCCTCCAATTTCTTGGGCATCTAATAAAAACGGTGAAGCCATCTTAACTAATTGAGCTTCAGCAAAACGATAGAGTAATAAAAACCCAAGTATATAACCAATTTTGTCTTTCTTAAAAAATAGGGCGAAAGTATTAAAGAACTCAGTAAAAACACCGCTTTTTTTATCTTGAATAATTGAGACATCATCTTTTGAATAAGGAAGAATGAATTTGTGATAAACAAAAAATAGGACAAACAATCCGGCGAGTACAAAAAAGGTTACCATCCAGGCTAATGGGATATTGCCGGAACGCCCTTGAAACATTGCTGATGAAACCATTTTTAATTTTGGATCGATTTGGATTACCGCAAGGGCAGTTTTGTCCCAGTTGTTTTGATTGAATACGATCCTTGCTCCTTCAACAAGTGAAATACTATTGTCACCTGCCTCCCTTCCGAAATTAATAACAACATCTTCTTGAGGTTTTTGAGTGAGTCTAAAGTAAACTACAGCTAAATTACCTGTTGTATTCGAAGTTGATTTTTCGGGTAACTCAGGTCCAAAAGTTGTCCGTAAAAAATCTTCAAGTGGTGTTACGACACTTTTTCCCCACCAGGAAGGTTCGGTTTTAATTTCAGTATTTTCAATTCTTTTTTCTTCGGAATAAAAATAATTAGTTGTATTCCAATTCTTTGCAAACGTAACAATTGAGTCTGCACTTTCATTTAGAATTTGTTCCGTGGAAATCTCAACTTTTTCCGGATAAGTAATTACTTGAAGATTATTAATGTTTTTGCCAAACTCGATTGAATCAGGATGATAAAAAAGAGTCGCCGAATACTTTGGATTTACATCTACACTTACTTCACGTGCAGGAAGTCCGCTATGACTTTCGATATAACCGGCAAGAATAACTAATATCCCTTGTCCGGTTATCATAGCTAAACGATAAAATGTACTTCTAATACCAACAAACCATGCTTGATCATGCTTCGACAATCCGATCATGTAAAAACCATCTGCGGCGATATCGTGTGTAGCGGAACTGAATGCTAACAACCAGAAAAATGCTAATGTATATTGAAAGAAATTTGATACAGGTATTGTAAATGCTACTCCGGCTAAGCCTGCACCAATAATCAATTGCATTACAACTATCCAGAATCGCTTAGTTTTAAATATATCGACAATCGGGCTCCAAAGTGGTTTAATAACCCATGGTAAATAAAGCCAACTTGTATAAAGTGCAATATCGGTGTTTGATATTCCTAATCTTTTATACATTATTACTGATACTGTCATCACAACTATATAAGGAATACCTTCTGCAAAATAGAGTGAGGGGATCCAAAACCATGGATTTCTTTTTGTCGATTTTTCCGGTGTCATAACACTCCGTTTATTTTTAATATTTATTCTAATTTAAAATATCTAGTTAAGTTTTTTCAAAGCCATTATAACTGCTCCGTAAGCAGGTGAAAAATCTTTTTCTTTTATAACTACATCATCAAATTCAATAATTGTTTTTTCAATAAACTTTTGAGATAAAATATTTTCATTGCTTAGAATTCCTCCAATCAATGAAACATAAAGGGGCTTTTCTGAAATCTTATTACGCATTGCTTTAATGTGAAAAATTAATTCATCACTTTCTTGCTCAACAATACTAACGGCAACAGGATCGCCTTTACTGGCAGCTTCTAAAACAATTGGGGCAAATGAGGCTAAATCAAAATTATTTTTATAAATTTCAGTGATTAACAATTCCGGTGATTCAATATTACATCTTTCAAGAAGAAGTTCTTTTAGTAATGTTTGTCTGCCACGTCCATCAAAACATTTGGCAACAGCAACAAGTCCCTTTTTACCTATTGAGTAACCGCTACCTTCATCACCGATGAACCTACCAAAACCACCGACACGGTAGACGACCTCATTTGAATCTTTCCCAAACATAATTGAGCCGGTTCCTGCAATTAATATACTTCCGGGTTTACCTGAAAAAGCACCCTCTAAGGCAATTCGAGCATCACTTTCCACAACTAAATTATATTGAGGAAGATGATTCTTCTCTAAATAAACTTTAAAATCATTCTCTAATCTTTCTGCGTCAGATCGTCGTCCGGCGCCCGTTGTGCCCAGTAAAACTTGAACAATATCAGTTTGTTGAAGGTTATTCTCTTTAATGGATTGTGCTATTAAGCTATGAATTGTTTCTGAAACTACTTCTGTTCCAAGCATTAAAAAATTAGAAGGACCGCCGAAGCATTCAAATTTTATTTCACCATTTTCATCGGTAAGTATTGAATGAGTTTTTGTTCCCCCACCATCGATACCTATTACATATTGCATTCTACCACCCTATTTTATCTGTTTAATCGCTTTGTTAAAAATAAAGAAAATGTTCCGAACATGAAATTAAAAACGAACTTAATTGAGATGAAACTAAATAAACAAGAAAGCGAAAACTATCAATGCAAGAAGTATAATAATTAATATAATTGTTGTTATTTTTTCTTTAGTTTCTCTCTTATATCGAAATGATTTTTCACTTGTTTTTTTACGTTGGTAATCCCCTTTATGAATTGACCAGTTTGTCTGCTTTTTAATTTTCATCTTTTCCAAAGTATTTTATTTTGATTGTAAAGATTAGCATAATTAGTCTCATTTGCACATAAAATATTTCCTGAGTTCAAATTCACATAAGAACTTTTGAACTCAACTTCCACAATATTATCTTTGTAAAGTTCAACTTATTTTTAAGGGAGTTAAATGTCGAGCACTGAAGAGTACTTTTATCAGTTTAGAAAAAACATCGTCGGAATAAACCAATCATTCATTTCCCCTTATGGTGAAAAAAAAATTATTTATGCCGATTGGATTGCAAGTGGTCGACTTTATATTGAGATTGAAAACAAAATGCTTGAGCAATTTGGCCCATATGTAGGGAATACTCATTCCGAAGCAAGCATCACCGGAACTACTATGACTCACGCTTATCATCATGCAAGAGATATTATCAAATCTCACGTAAACGCTTCAAAGGATGATGTAATTATAACCGCCGGCTCAGGTATGACAGGAGTTATCAATAAGCTGCAAAGAATTCTTGGACTAAGAGTCCCGGAACAACTAAAGGATTTCACAAATCTCCCGGCAGAATTAAGACCTGTAGTTTTTTTGACTCATATGGAGCATCACTCTAACCAAACCTCATGGCTTGAAACAATTGCAGATGTGATAGTTCTTGATCCTGATCAACTTGGGTTAGTAAATCCAATTACTCTACAAAATCAATTAAGTAAATATTCAGACAGAAAACTTAAGATTGGATCATTTACTTCATGCTCAAATGTAACCGGAATTAGAACACCTTACCACGAACTTGCAAAAATTATGCATAAAAATGGTGGTTATTGTTTCATTGATTTTGCCTGTTCAGCACCTTATGATATTATTAACATGCATCCTCAAGATCCGGAAGAAAAACTTGATGCAATCTTTTTTTCCCCTCACAAATTTTTAGGGGGTCCGGCTACACCGGGAGTTTTAATTTTCGATTCCAATCTTTATCATAATCAGGTTCCGGACAATCCGGGAGGAGGCACTGTTGATTGGACTAATCCATGGGGACGCCATAAATTTGTTAATAATATTGAAGCACGCGAAGACGGTGGAACTCCCCAATTTTTACAAACCATTAAAGCTGCATTAGCAATCCAATTAAAGAATAAAATGTCATCCGAAAAAATAGTTGAGCGTGAGGAAGAGTTAATTGAAATTGTTTTTGATGAACTCGAAAAAATTCCATCACTCCATATTTTAGCTGGACATATCAAACAAAGGCTTGGGGCAATCTCTTTTTATGTAGATGGAATTCATTACAACCTTATTGTAAAAATATTAAATGACAGATTTGGAATACAAGTCCGAGGTGGCTGTTCCTGCGCCGGAACATATGGACATTTTTTACTGCATGTTGACCAAAACTATTCTAATGAAATTACTGAAAAAATTAATCACGGTGACCTTTCCAAGAAACCGGGTTGGGTTAGATTATCGCTACATCCGACAATGACAAATAGTGAGATACACTTTATTTGTTCAGCAATTAAGCAAACCGTTGATAACATTATTGAGTGGCAACTTGATTATAATTATGATATTCATACTAATGAGTTTTTTCATAAAAATTCAGAAAACCAAGACTATCAAAACATTGACAAATGGTTCTTTATTTAATATCATTAGCTAAAACTAATCTAATTCATATTGCATTTTTCACAATGTTGGTTTAGTTTGCACATTATTTTAACAATTAATTTATAGAAATAAATATGGCATCCAATCATTCATTCGATATAGTTTCTGAAATTGATTTTCAGGAAGTCGATAATGCTGTTAATCAAACTCTAAAAGAAGTATCTCAGCGTTATGACTTAAAAGATTCACACACCACAATAGAACTTAACAAAAAAGATAAGTTCATTTTAATAAATACAAAGGACGATTATTCAAATAAGCAGAGTATTGATATTCTTCAAACAAAATGTATAAAACGGGGAATAGCTATTAAAGCACTTAAAATTGAAGAAGCTGAACCTGCAAGTAACGGAAGATTAAGACAAAAAATTACACTTCAAAGCGGAATCTCTAAAGAGAATGGAAAAATTGTAACAAAAATGATTAAAGATTCCAAACTTAAAGTAAATGCTCAAATTCAAGATGAACAAGTGAGAGTTACTGCTGCAAAAATTGACGATCTTCAATTTGTTCAGAAAATGTTGAAAGATGCCAATCTTGATTTCGCAATTCAATTTGTGAATTATAAATAGTTTTTAAAGGCTGTCTCAGAGAATATTTGAGACAGTTTAATTTCTCACCCTACATACGCATAAACTAATTTTTGATGTTTTATTTTTTTTCCTATTTTCATTAAATCCTCCTCTTTAGTCTCTTCATTGTCACCATAATATTTATTTTCAGAACTATCTTTTTGTAGTGAAGATTTAATTCCCTGTATTGTTAAAACTTCAAGTTTATCAACTATTAAATTGTTACCACTTTCTGCATCAACTTTGCCGGTTACTATATATGGCCCAAGTGAATGAGTTAACAAAGCATACTGAGCGTAAACTTTTGGAAAAATAACGGCTTCAAATGTTCCGGTAAGGTCTTCCAAGGAAAGGAATTTCATTATTTCCCCTTTGCTTGTTTTTATTCTTTTTGAAGTCATAAACCATCCCTTCATTTTGATTCTTTTATTATGATAATGTTTCATATCTGATGCGTTAACTGTATTAATTTTGCTTAATTCATCCTCAAATAATTCAAGCGGATGTTTTGAAATCATATAATCGAAAGACTCAAATTCAAGTCGGCATTTTTCATCAAGTGAATAATCCACTGTGGTCTCAATTTCTTTCTCCAGCTCACATGTTTCATTAAAAAAAAGATCATTGAAAAGTGGATCGTATATTTTTCTAGCCTTAATATATATATGCAATAACCGTAATGAAGTTGGGCGTGTTTTACCAAAACAATCCATTGCTCCACATTGAATTAAGTAAGTTGCTTCTGCAATACCGGTTTTAGTTCTCACAAGAAAATCAAGCAGCGAAGTATATTCACCCGCTTCTTCCCTTTCAGCAACTATGCTTTCGGCGGTATCACGAGTAAGATTTTTAATGGCAATCAGCCCGATCCGAATACAATTATTTCCTCCATAATACTCATAATCACTTTTATTAACAGATGGCAGTAAGATTGTAATTCCGCATCTTTTAGCTTCCTGAATATAAACTCCCGCCGAATAATAGCCGCCGCCGTTACTTAAAACACTTGCCATAAATTCAGCAGGATAGTGAGCTTTTAGATAGGCTACCTGAAATGAAAGGATCGCAAAAGCAGCACTATGTGCTTTACAAAAAGCATATCCCGCAAATGATTCAATTTGATTCCATAGCAAGTCAGCTTTTTTTCTGTTTAATCCTTTACTATCACACGATTCAAAATATTTTTTCTGCATACGCTCAATAACTTCGCGTGAACGCATTTTCCCACTCATGCCACGCCTCAACAAATCTGCATCAATTAAACTTAGCCCTGCAATTTGATTAGCTACTTTTATCACATCTTCCTGATATATCATGACTCCGTAAGTATCACCAAGGACATGCTCCATTTCAGGGAACAGATAAACTCGCTTCTCTTTATTCCTGTGGCGAAGAATAAATTCTTTCATCATTCCGCTTTCGGCAACACCGGGTCGAATAATGGAGCTTGCCGCTACCACCATATCAAATGTATCTGCCGATAGACGCCAAAGAAGAGAACGCATCCCGGGAGATTCAATATAGAAACACCCTATCGTTTTTCCTTCTTTAATCAACTTTATTGTTTCATAGTCATTAAAGAGTTTTTCATAATCATATACATCAAATTTAATTGCATTAGTATTACGAGGAATGGGAGGGTAAAGTCTTGCGATTCTCGTTCTATTCCCCATTTTTTTCGATAAGTAATCATCATCGAAATCAATATTTTTCAAAACCAAACCCTCTTAAAAAATAGTGTTCATTTGCACACTATATTTAGTTTGTTTTAAGTAAAAAGTCAAGGGAAACTTTGTTCTTCTTATTGAGATAGAATTGAGATAGAAATGATTAGACGGGACTTGTTTTCCAAGGATGAAGTTTTAATAGGGATAATAGATGAAACTTTATCATTTAAAGGTATTAGGAATTTTTGACATAATCCATAGTAAATGAAGAGATAAATAAATTAAAATGTTTGACATTTGAGGAGAAAGGTTTCAAATTTAAGTTGTCAAACAAACACAAGAACTTAAATTTATCGGAGAATTGAAATGCAAGCAGAAGACGAGATTGTATGGGTCTGTCAGTATTGTGGAATTCATAATACAGTTAATGTCGATTTCACCGTAAGCGGAAAACTTGACTTCATTGAAGATTGTAGAATTTGTTGTCGCCCAAATCGAGTAATTATTAAAATAGATGATGAGGAAAATATATTTGTTGAAGCTCGTTACATTGACGAGTAATTACAAATATGCTAATACTAAATTGCTCTATACAGTTATTTTGTATTAATCCATTATCATTCTTAAAAATGCTGAACTATCATCTTCATCACTATTTTTTTGCTGCGGAATTACTTTAGCTTCTTCCTTCCTGTTTTGCTCTAAAGCGTAATTTTTCATTTTTTCAAATGATGAAAAACCTGACAATGGGACATCTTCCTGTTGCTTATCAATAGTTTCTGCCATTGGAACCTTTGATGCTGCTGCATTCACTCTGAAAATTGTAGGCTCTTGAAGATCGTAAGGATCCACCGGATGATTAAAATCAAAATTGAAACCACTGCTCACTTTAGGTAAAGCTGCCCTTTCTTGAGGA
>JAGUXE010000078.1 GCA_020061995.1 Ignavibacteriales bacterium
AATTATAATAAAGAATATGAGAATATTCTAAATCGTTGTAACGAATTGAGTAAACAGTTTCCTGATAAAACCAATATATTTATTAATTATAGCAGCCAACAGAAAACTGAATATGATAATTTAAGAAACGAAATAACATGTTCAACAATGGTTGTAAAAAGATTGAAAAAATAATGCACCACTAATTAACTTTTACCGCAATGCGGTTTTGCTTTTCCTAGAACAGTCAATTTTCTAAACTATATATTTATTTTGTCAATTGATTTCACTATAACAAACATCATGAACATACTTAACGGATACGAGATTAAAGTTTTACAATTACATACTTTCAAAGATTCTAAGAACTCAAATAAATATTTTTTAGCTGGCGAAACAAAATATTAACAATATACAGCATTTCTGGAATTTACATTTTTATTAATGAATGGTTTTAAGGATGATAATATGAAATTGTTACTAGCAATTACTTCCATAATATTTATTTGTTCTACAAGTTATTCACAAAACACATTGAGTTTTAATGACTCTACCGGATCTCCCAAAGCAACGTTAGAAGATATTAAATGGATTGAAGGACACTGGCGAGGAGAAGCATTTGGAGGAATTACAGAAGAAATTTGGTCTCCTCCGCTTGGTGGTTCTATGATGTGCGCTTTTAAGTTGGTTGTTGATGGCAAAGTTCAGTTTTATGAAATTTGTGTTATTAGCGAAGAAAATAAAACTATTATTTTGCGGCTAAAACATTTTCATCCAGATCTTAAAGGTTGGGAAAAACAAGATGAAACCAGAAACTTTAGACTTGTTAAAGTGACTGATAATGCTGTTTACTTTGAAGGCTTTACTTTTAAGAAAAAGTCCAAGGACGAAATTGTTTTATATGTTGTTATTAAAAACGAAGGCAAGATTGAAGAGGTCGAATTCAATTACAAAAGACAGAAGTGCTAAAAAAACACAATATTTATATATAAAGTGAAATGGTAAACAATAGAAGAATTAGAATCCTTCAAGCGGGAAAAGAAAAGATTGGTCCGGTTGTATATTGGATGCAGCGTGATCAGCGTGCACACGATAATTGGGCATTAATTTACGCTCAGAGAAAAGCAATTGAAAACAAGACATCTCTCTATGTTGTGTTTAATCTTGTACCAAATTTTCTAGAAGCAACAATTCGTCAATATGGATTTATGCTTAAAGGTTTGCAAGAAGTTGAAGCTGAGTTGTACAAGTATAATATTCCCTTTTTTTTAGCAACCGGTGTTGCTGAAATTGAAATTCCAAAATTCTTAGAATCCATAAGCGCATCTTTATTAGTAGCTGATTTTAATCCATTAAAAATTTCCAGAAGATGGAAAAAATCCGTTGCAGAAAAGCTTGATATTCCGTTTCATGAGGTTGATGCTCACAATATTGTTCCTTTTCATCAAGTTTCTGAGAAACAAGAATTTGCCGCTTATACAATCCGTCCAAAAATTCAAAAACTACTGCCCGAATTTTTAGACGAGTTTCCAACTCTCCAAAAAATGAAGACAACAATTAATACAATAAAAGCTGATTGGAAGGCAATATATAATTCTCTTAATGTAAACCGAGATGTTAAAGAGATAGATTGGTTAATTGCCGGAGAAACTGCAGCTCACAATATTTTACAAGAATTTATTTCTAATAAATTTTCTAACTATGCAAAAAATAGAAACTTCCCTACTCATGATGCGCAGTCAAACCAATCGCCATATTTTCATTTTGGACAGATTGCCCCTCAAAGAGTTGCTCTTGCAATTCAACCTTTAACAGAAAATGAAAAATCGCACAAAGCTTTCTTAGAAGAAATGATTATTCGGCGAGAGCTTTCTGATAATTTCTGTTATTACAATAAGAACTATGATTCGTTCGAAGGATTTCACAATTGGGCAAAAGAATCATTAAATAAACACCGTAAAGACAAGCGAGACTTTATTTATAATCTGGAAGAATTTGAACTTGCCAATACTCACGATAATCTTTGGAATGCTGCACAACTTGAAATGGTAACCAAAGGTAAAATGCACGGCTACATGAGAATGTACTGGGCAAAAAAAATTCTCGAGTGGAGTCAATCACCAGAAGAGGCTATGCGGATTGCAGTCTACTTGAACGATAAATATGAATTAGATGGACGTGATCCAAATGGTTACACGGGGATTTCGTGGTCAATCGGAGGAGTTCACGACCGCGCATGGTTTGAAAGACCTGTTTACGGAAAAATACGTTATATGAATGCAAATGGATGCGCAAAAAAATTTGACGTAAAAAAATACATCAGCAATAACCTTATACGTCTCATTTAAACAATTCTGAACTTTCTCATATGAATAAGCGTTAGTGATAAATAAGTTATATTTAGGTTATAAACTTTTTCCCTTCCACAGTAAACATAGTTTGTTGTGTACTTATTGTGTTTAGTCAAGAAAAATTAATTTAAATAAATAGGAATAATATGAACAAAGAAGATGTAATTATGTTCAGCGGCGGAGTTAATGGAGCCGAATCTGAATTTGGAGTAAACGCGGAAATATTTGGAATTGAAGAAGTCAATTTCACTTTCGAAGGTCATTCAATAGCGCGTAAACGTGGTATTAGAGTATTAAATCATGACGAATTAAAAAATGGTGATGTGAGTCTTGCATACATTTCCAAACTGATGAACAGAACATACACAGATACATCTCAATTACGTAAAGTCCTTCAGAGTATATGGTATCAAATCAATAATGGTCAAGAAATTTATGTTATTGGTGAAATTTTAGATGATAATACAGTAAAAGGTGGCACCGGATGGGGCGCTGAATTTGCTAAACTTTGTAACAAGCCGCTTTTTGTTTTCGATCAGAAAAAAAATGGCTGGTTTACTTGGACACAAACAGAATGGGTTGCTTGTAAGGAAGAAGATGTTAAAGTTAAACATGTTCACTTTGTTGGAACTGGAACACGTTTTCTTGAGGAGAATGGAAAAAAAGCAATTAAGGGATTGTTTGAAAGAAGCTTTAAATAGTTTTTTATCGTTTCAATAAATTCAATTATCATTATTATAATATTCAAAGCATGAACCCAAAGGCTATAATTGAGATTTTTGATAATAGATTTATATTCAAAACAATTAAAGGTAAGATAATGAGTCGTTTATTTTTTGTTTTATTTTGCTTTTTGTTTTACTCAGTAAATCTTGCTCAGACACAAAACACCCAGTATGATTCTACTCTTGCTAAAAGTTTGGGTGCAGATAATTACGGAATGAAGAATTATGTTTTTGTAATTCTCAAAACCGGCACGGCAGTTATAGAAAATAAAGAAACCAGAGATAGTTTGTTTTCCGGTCATATGAAGAACATCAATAGATTGGTTAGCGAAAACAAACTAATTGTAGCCGGTCCATTTGGAAAAAACGAGTTGAATTTTAGAGGTTTATTTATTCTTGATGTAAAAACGATAGAAGAAGCCAGAGAGTTAGTTAATACAGATCCGGCTGTTGCCGCAAAAATTTTTGATGTAGAATTAATACCTTGGTATGGTTCTGCGGCATTAAAGGAGTATCTAAAAATTGCAGAGAAGATAACAAAAACTAAACCATAGCCAGTTTAATTAAGC
>JAGUXE010000415.1 GCA_020061995.1 Ignavibacteriales bacterium
AACGACGAATTAACCTGCCAGCAACCCCTTTGCACTTGATGAGCACTTAGAGGCATCAACAGCCATTAAACACCGCCAGCACCAAAAACGGTGACGGGTTGCTGGTCAGGTTGAATGACTTGTTAGCTGGATTTAATAGAACCGTCCGCTTTATTCTTGAGTTTTTGAGATTCCCTTTACTCTCGACCTATTTACATTTTTACCAACTTCCACCTCCGCTCTTATTTGATCTTGGTGGCTATTACTTTCGAAAGCAATAAGATCACTATCCTTAACATTTCCATTGATTTTGATCTTGGCTTGAACCTGCCGTACTTTGTTTGATTTACGATCCGTAAACATTGCATAAGTACTTGCTAATATTCCGAGAATCCCAATTATGTAAGAAGCAATATTATAGGGTGTAAACAAATAAAGGATGACTGCAAATATAATAATGCATATACTAATAACAATGGGAAGCATATTTATTCTCCAAGTAGTTTATTTTTAAGATCATTTATAGTTGCCATTAAATATAAACTTAGATGCGGCACATTTCTATCTATCCTTTCTTTCAAGCGTTCAATTGTACTACTGGTACCAACCTTTACCAAAGATGCTCTTGCCGCAATTTTGACTTCCTCAACTTTGTCTTCCAACGCATCCATTAGAAGAGATTCTGCCTCTTCTGAATGGATACACCCTAAAATTCTTATTGCAAAGACTCGATCATTTACCTCTTTACTTACCAGTTTTTCATTGGCAAAAGATTCCATTTCTTCCAATAATAGGTTATCTTTAGGATAGATCCCTGTGTTTTCTATTGCTTCAATCAAAATAGCCTTTCCCCAATCTTTCCACCAATCTACTGAAGATTGTTTATGCCATAGCATAGAAGCTTCTTGAAGTATTATTTGTGGACTAGAACTACAAAGGCATTCGTATGCCACTTTTTGGTCATGGTCGCTCTTTAAATATCCAATGATTTCCAGTACTTCATGTTTTTCATAGTTACATCCCTTTATAAAAAGTCTTATTAAATGATCAATTCCAAAACTCCATCTACCAAGTGTATAATTACCATTATAGTAATTTTTTATTATTCTTACTAGCTTTTGTTTAGCTACTGAGGGATCTATTTTAACAAGAGCTTCCAATGAATAATCATGAAAGAAACCATCTGACGGAGGATTCTTTATAATCCTGATAAGTGGCTTGATAGCTTCTTTAATTTTATACTTTCCTGCTGCTTCAATAATTTCTTCTAAGGTTTTGACATCTCCTGCTTCTAATTTTTTGCATAATAGTTTTTTCGCATAAGGAGTAGCAATTTTCCCAAGCGCATCAGCTGCTGCCCTTACTTCGTACTCATCAGGGGAATCAAGCGATTTATAGACAGTTTCTAAAGAAGGTGTTATGCCAATTTTAATGAGTGAATCTAATGCACTAAAACGGACTGAATAGTTTTTATCACTAAACAATTTTAATAATGTTTCCTTTGTTAACTTTGACTTTGTATTTCCAAGAAATATTGCTACATCCCTACGAACATATTCACTTTCATCACTAGCTGCTTTTACTAGTATTTCAAAGAAATGCGGTGTATTTAATTTGCTAAGTGTTTCAAGAACACAACAGCGGGTATGCCAATAATCACTTCCCTCAAATATAGATAGTAAGACTTTTTCAAGATAAGGTTCATGTAGATAGTAAATGATGCTAACAATTAATTTTCTATTATTTTCAATATCATATTTGCCGCTGTTTTCATTAATAATTGTAAGGCATCGTTGAAAAATTTTTTTTAACTCTTCTTCAGACTTTCCCTTGAGTTTTTCGGCCCATTCTTGGGCTTTTTGAGGAAAATCTTGCATTCTAATATAAAAATCAGAGCAGTTTTCCATTATTGCATTGCTAAGTTCACTAGCAATTTTGTATATATTTTTACTTTCTTTATTACACTGAATGGAAGAATTAAGAAGACTGTATATCAGTTGCTTGTTAGGAGCAGTTTCAATTGCAGATAATATATGTGATGGACCAATACCATTTCCATCTGTAAACCAATTGCAATAATCATCAAACTCAAAAGCTGGTCTATAACCATGTTTTGCTGCTAAGCTTTTAACAATATTTACTGCTTCGGGCAAATCCTTGGAGTAGTTATATAATCTCTTCCTCCAACCCTAAATGTCCAATGGGCATATCGTGCATCGTCATTTTCCTCATGAATAAGAACAGTCCAAGCTGAACAATAAACTGTCATGTGAGGATTTCTAATACCTTTACATGCATTCCGATCACCGACAAACAAACACATTTTGGGGACACCAGGAGCCCATGTTAAATCAAAATCATACTGTACACGAATTAGTAATCCTGTAAGTTCTTCCACAAAAACTACTCCATGAGATTGAAGACTATTGCGTAGTAAATTGTATACGTCTTCTGTGATTACAATAGGAAAACCAAGTGTACTTAATGCATCATGATATTTAAAGTCTTTCTGCCCGCTAGGAGCACAGACAACCTCCATTCCTCCCCAATATGGACGTTCCATGCCAACCGCATTTAGCAAATATTTTCCATCTCTGACATTAAATCTAACATCTCCTAATCCCAGGTTTCGACCTGCCAGTTCTTGCCAATCCCAATTTTTTTGAGTTCGTAGCAGGTTATTCCAATTTTCAAACTGATGCGATAAATAAGCTCTTGGAAAAGTATAGGCCCTTCCTGGACTTCTGCTAACAAATTCAGTTAAATGGACATTATGTATTTTTATTGCCCAGCCATCTCCTAGTGGTGTTATCATTTGTTCCTTAAGATCATTTCGTCTTTTAATATAATCGGATATTGGTTCCCTATGAAAACTGCTTTTATGGAATGAGTTCCAGGCAGGTTCAGGCACCATATTACTAAATGTACCCCCTAGAATTGATTTCCATAGGTCAATAATACCCATGCCAGAAGCATCAAATTCATGATATCTTCCCTTTTGCTTTGCATACATAATTTCAAATTTCTTCTCAATTTCGAAAAGGCTAGGGAGTCCTAAGTATTCAATTAATACTTGTCGAATTAAGGAATGCTTACGCTTTTGCTGATTACCACTAGCATTAACGATGGTTAGTCCATTAATAGCAGAATTATACACAGAGCCAGCGATATTAATGTCTACATCAATTTTTTTCCAATTAATCATTTTCATTGTAATTGAGACGTTTTTATTAAATAAAACCCAGCTAA
>JAGUXE010000052.1 GCA_020061995.1 Ignavibacteriales bacterium
CTGACGGATGGTTTCATCTGTCTCTTTTAATGCATCGCGTAATAAATATTCTTGTTGGCTTTCACTTAAGTCATTCAACTTACAACCGGAAGTTTCGATATCAAAAACTATTTGACGCATAATTAACCTCTCCGTTTATCTAAGAATTTTAATGTTTGGCTCATAAGTTTTTACAATTGTTATAAATTCATCACTCAGTGGAGTTGACTTTCCGGTTGATTTATCAACATGTGCAACAACTCCTTTTCCGTCCGCGATTACTAGATTTGTTTTCAAATTAACCACAAGATGTTCAAATCCGTAAGAAGAGTTTTTAATATATGAAATCCGCGAATAAACCGCTAATTCATCGTCATAATATGAATGGGAACGATAATTTATTTCATTCCTCACCATGAAATAAATTTCGCCATCTGAAAAAATTCCGCCACCGGGCATAAGTCCAACATCCTTAACATATTCAAGTCTGGCGTGCTCAAAATAGTTGACATAAACTGCGTTGTTACATACACCCAGCATGTCGACTTCGTTAAACCGAACTTTTACAATCGTACAATGTTTAAAATCTTTTTGACTTAAAAGGCTATCCATTAAAAACTTCCTTCAAGATTTTCACTGCATTGTTAACTTCTTCAAAACTTACATCGAGATGTGTGACTGCTCGTAATGCCTTTTTATTTCCTATTGAAACAAGCAATCCTTTTTCTTTACAAATTTTTTGTGCTTCTTCTACAGACATGGAGAGTACCTCAAAAATAATAATATTGGTTTGTACTGATTGAAGATCAACATAAACATCGCTGCATGATGCAAGTGCATTAGCAATAATTTGTGCTTTCTCATGATCTTCAGTAAGTCGTTCAATATTGTTTTGAAGAGCATAAAGACCGGCGGCAGCAAGAATTCCGGCTTGTCTCATTCCCCCGCCCCATGCTTTACGCACTCTATATGCTTCAGTAATAAAAGCTTTATCTCCAGCAATTAAAGATCCGACAGGGGCACCGAGTCCTTTTGAAAGACAACATGAAACAGTATCAAAATATGAAGCATACTTACTGACACTAATTCCGGTTTTTACCGATGCATTCCAAATCCTTGCCCCATCAAGATGGAAATAAAGATTATTTTTATCTGCAACTTTTTTAAGTTCGGCGATATTCTCGATTGGGTGAATTGCTCCACTTGCACGGTTATGTGTATTTTCTACTTCAATGACTTTTGTCAGCGGCATATAATAAGCCGATTTCGGACGAATTGCTTCTTCAACTTGTTCTGCTGTTATAACTCCATATTTACCGGAAACAGGATATAATTGAATACCGCTTAACATTGATGGGGCTGAAGACTCATAATTAAATATGTGTGCATCTTTTTCACAGATTACTTCATCGCCGGGTGAAGTTAATACATTAAGGCAAAGTTGATTTCCCATTACTCCGCTTGTCACAAATAAGGCAGATTCTTTTCCAAGTAATTCGGCTGCATATTTTTCTAAAGCATTTATAGTCGGGTCTTCTTTAAATACATCGTCACCTACTTCAGCATTGTACATAGCTTTACGCATTTGTTCAGAAGGTTTAGTTACTGTATCACTTCTTAAGTCTATCATTTTAGATTTTTTTTTCAACTTGTGAATAATTGTAAGTTTATAAATTAAAAATAGTTGAAATCTGATTATGATTCAAACTAAGAATTCGATTTGCTTTCCCGATTTTTAAGTTTGAAGAGGATGAATAAACCGAGAATCCAAATCGAGATTGCTGAAGAGAAGACCGGAAACAAGTTAGGATTTTTTGAAAAGAATGTTAATTCATTATTGGGATAAACGTCACCGACAACAATAGCTTTTTCATACATTTTAGATTCTTTAATTGTTCTCCCATACTTGTCTATGATACAACTTATTCCCCCGTTAGCTGCTCTAACAACAGAGCGTCTGTTTTCTACTGCTCTTAAAACTGATATTTCTTTATGTTGATAAGGACCGCTTGTATTGCCGTACCAACTGTCATTAGTAACGACTGTTATAAACTCACTCCCTTTTTGACAAAATGCAGCTACTAAATCGGGATAAACTGATTCATAACAAATAAGTCCGTTCATATTAATTGAATCGGGTTGATTTTCATTATTAACAAATTCATACTTGAAGACAGTCGTATCCTGCCCGATATTCCATCCGCTTAAACCGACTCCCCATTTTATTAAATCACCAAGAAAAGGTAATTGACTTACAAACGGAGTTCTTTCACCAAACGGAACAAGCTTCATTTTACCATATTGAAGCACATCAAAACTATTAGGAGTAAAAAATAGAACTGAGTTGTACGTAGCAAAATACAATTCAGATTCTTTACTCTTCTTCACATCAAAAGGACCTTCTTCTTTCTTAGAAAAAAACTCTACATGCGGCATTCCTGTTAATAATGGGACTTGATTTTTTAATAAGAAACTTCTCATTGAATCTACAATTTCGCTGTAACTTCCTGTCATTAAATAAAATGGGAAAGCTGTTTCGGGCCAAATCAGAAATTGCGCCCCTTTATCAATTGCTTCTTTCGACATTGTAAAATATTCATTTGTCAAAGTAGTTGTATTGCCGCCGCTCCATTTATCGTAGGGGTCTAGATCAGGCTGTATTAATCCGACTCTAATTTTTTTTGAACCTTCATCGGAATTTGCCAATACAATCCATCCATATAGAAGCGGAAATAAAATAAGTGCTAAAGCAGCGATTCCATTAGTTAAAAACTTTGTTTTATTCTTACCGAAATAAGTCAAAGAGAAGTAGAAGAAGAGATTTATAAACAAAACTAATAGTGATAATCCAATTACACCAATATGATCCGCAATTTGTATGAATGAAGTAAACTTTGCTAATCCATTTCCCAGAGTGATCCAGGGGAAACTCCAATCGGTTATCATGTAAGCATATTCATAAGTAACCCAAAAAAAGGGGAAAAGAATGAACGAAATTTTTGTTGAGAATACTCGAGTTGAAAAATAGAAGAGAGTTGAGCCTATCAAGAAAATTATTGGGTTAGCAAAGAGTAAAAGAAATCCTGAAATTAAAAGGAAAGGATCCTTACCGACTACAAATCCACCAACCCAATAAATTGTCAAAAGAGAAAAAACGAATGCCATTAAGTAAGTCGCTCGATTTATTTCAGCAAGTGTTTTTTTCTTTTCAAGTACAATGTAGTATGGAATTAATGCACCGAATAATAAATATGGAAACGGAAATGGGGGGAATGATAATCCCAACAAAATTCCACTAATTATTAGATATAGTCGATCTTTTTTTATCTCTTTTTTTTGAAGCGGGTCAAGACCGGTTTCCCGTTTGAAAAATAATTTCAAGTTGTTGCCTTCTTCTTTCTAAAAAAATATCTAAGTGTAAAAAAGATTGCGACCAATGAAATTATGATAAGAATAATTGTACTATAGGTATTCATCGCTCTATCAACCATAGCTATATTTTCCCCAAAGAGAAGACCTAATGATAACAATATTCCATTCCAGAATATTGCGCTTATTGTTGAAAGGAGGAGTGTTCGATAAAATTCCAGTTCACTTAATCCTGCGAAAAATGAAATTATTGAACGAATACCCGGGATGAATCGATTAAATAAAATAATAAAGAAACCATATTTTTGAAACCACTGTTCTGCGGTATCAAGCGATTCAATCGGTATGAATTTTAACTTTCCTTTTCGAACCAGTTTTTTATCTGTCTGCATTCCAAAATAGTAAAGAGTCAGAAAGCCGATTTCACTACCGATTGTTGTTACAATTAATGCCGGAATAAAATGGATTGTTCCCTGTACAATCAAAGATCCGGCAAGAACCACTATCAAATCACTTGGAGACGGTGGAAATATATTTTCAATAAACGGAATTACTAAAAGGATTGCATAAATTAAAAATGGATTAAATGAACCGAGGGACAAAAATATTTCTTCAAACATTACTCTTCTACCGGATATAATAATACAGTCGCCATTGCTGCTATTCCTTCCTCACGACCTACAAATCCGAGAGTCTCAGTGGTTGTAGCTTTTATCGAAACATCTTCAATCTCTACTTTAAGAATTTCAGAAATCACTTTGCGCATCGGTTCTATGTAAGGAGCTATTTTTGGTTTCTCTAAAAGAAGCATAACATCGAGATTTCCGATTTCATAACCTTTAGCTGAAATAAACTCGTAAACATTTTTTAATAGAAGTCTACTCTCAATATCTTTAAATCGCTCATCTGTATTAGGGAAATGTTTCCCGATATCACCAAGTGAAAGTGCTCCTAAAATCGCATCACAAACAGCATGAAGCAAAGCATCGGCATCCGAGTGTCCAAGCAATCCTTTATGGTGAGGGATTTCTATCCCACCTAAAACGAGTTTTCTATTCTCTGCAAATTCATGCACATCAAAACCGAAACCGACTCTAATTCTTTTTTTCAATGATGGATCTCAAATGTTGTAAATTCATTATTAAAACTTGTCCAGGCTATATTTACTTTTTTAACATAGGAATGTGAAGGACCTTGTTTCATCAATTCAAATAATTCATTAATTCTAAACTTCTCCCCTTCAACAACCGCAATAACTTCACCGGAATAAAGATTTTTAACATAACCTTTAAGTCCTAGTGACAGCCCATTACGCAGAACAAAATACCTGAAACCGACACCCTGAACTAATCCGTTCACAATTATTTCAGCACGGTGATTCGTATTTTCCATATAAATTCAATTAATTGGAAATTGATTAAAGCAGAAAATTTAACTTTTCTCCCTGTTCCATAATTCAGAAACTAAAAGCCCTGTAAAGATAAAGAGTGAGCCAATAAATCCAAAATAGGTAATAGTTTCTGCAATTATAAAATATGCTGCTACTGCTGCAAATATTGGTTCAAGCGAAAAGATGATTCCTGTTTTTGTAGGTGTTACATACTGCTGATATTTTGTTTGAAGAAGAGTCGTAACAATTGTAGCAAGAAGAGCGGTATAAATCAAGGCTACAATCACACCACTGCTGAATGTATAATGAATAGGCTCAACATTAGTAACGTGAAATAACTGCATAACAATAAAACCGATTATTGCAGTTACACTTATTTGAACGAATGTAAGAAACTTGAAATCGTGTTTCGCACTAATCATATCAAGATAGACAATATATAGAGCAAAGAAAACAGCGCAGACTAATGTTAAAAAATCACCAAGATTAAAATTTTCTCCAAGTTCATAAAAAATGTCAAGGTATGACGTCCCTTTACTTGAGAGAAATATGATTCCGATAAATACGAAAACTATTCCGGCTATGTGTTCCTTCTTCGGAATTTTCTTTTCGATAAGAGCTTGAAATAAAGGTGTAAGTACAACAAAAGTTCCGGTAAAAAAAGCAGATTTGGTTGCCGTAGTATATCGTAATCCGATAGTTTGGGCAGCAAAACCGAGATACAAAAGAACTCCAAGAATTACCGCTTCTTTCCATCTGACAGATGAAACATTTTTTAAACTCTTAATAACAAACGGAAAGATTAATAGAGCTGCAATGGCAAAACGATATGTAACAAAAAGTGATGGGGAAAAATCACTCAATGCATTTTTTACAACTACAAATGTTCCTCCCCAAATCAATGTATTTAATAAAAGAAAAGCTTCGGCTTTATATTTAATATTTAACTTCATTCTGAGCAGATGATATCGAACTAATTATCAGAATCGTCTTTATTATCGGAATAGCCAAAACTCTTCAGATATTGTTCATTACTGCGCCAATCATCACGAACCTTTACACGAAGTTCAAGATAAACCGGTCGCTCCAAAAACTCTTCTATATCGTGCCTTGCTCTTTCACCGAGTTGTTTAATAGCTGCTCCCCCTTTGCCAATCAATATCCCTTTTTGAGAATCGCGTTCAACGTAAATCATTGCTTGAATATGATCTTTACGTCCTTCACGTTCGGCAAATTCTTCGACTATCACCTCAGTGCTGTAAGGAATTTCTTCTTTATACAATTCCAAAATCTTTTCGCGGATAATTTCAGAGACGAAAAATCTTTCATTCTCATCCGATACAATTTCATCGGGATAATATTTAGGATGTTCGGGAAGTAAACCGATTAACAGTTCTTTTAACTGATTAACATTAAATCCGTTAAGTGCTGATATAACTAATATTTCATCAAAAAGATTTTTTTCTTTGAGAGTCTTTAAGAGATAATCGACAACTTCCTGGGAGGAAATATCAGCTTTATTAATAACTCCGATTCTCTTCTGATCGCTCCTATTTGAGATATATGAAATATAAATATCTTCACTGTTAGGTTTATTTCTGTCAACATCACCGGCATCGGCAAGATAAATTATTATATCGGCATCATTAATAGAACTCTTAACTGCTTCAAGCATTTTTTCTTGTAGAAGATATTTC
>JAGUXE010000325.1 GCA_020061995.1 Ignavibacteriales bacterium
AATGATAAAAGTGATTTCTATAAAATCGATAAAAAAACCGGCTATAAAGATTATAATCATCACTACTAATAAAAAGTGATGTGAATCTAAATTAGCAGACATAATTAATTCTTTTAGGTAGAGATCACCGTGTAGACCTCTAAATACAAGCCCAAATGCTGATGCGCCCACAAGAATTAGGAATGCCATACTCGTCATCCAAGTAGTTTTTCGTGAAACTTCTTTTAATATTTCAATTGAAAATCTTTTTCTGATAATTGTTAGAACTGTTGCTCCGAGTGCTCCAATTGCTGCTGCTTCAGTTGGTGAAGCAATCCCCAAAAAGATAGAGCCAAGTACAGCAACCACTAATAATAATGGTAATAAGAAAGCATTGATAATTTTTTTGTACTTGCCTTTCCTCTGAAACAGAGCTACTTCATTTACAGGCATTGCGGGGAATGCTTTTTTATTAAAAATTGACTGAATCAATATCCAAACAAAATAAAGAAATACTAATATAAATCCCGGAATTACGGCTCCAACGAATAAATCACCAATGGGAACATTCAATACACTACCTAATAATACAAGTACAATACTTGGCGGAATAATTTGACCGAGTGTTCCACTGGCTGCTATAATTCCTGTTGAAGCATCAGGATCACATCCGCGTTTTAACATTACGGGTAAACTTAAAACACCCATGGTCACAACTGTTGCCCCCACAATTCCTGTCGATGCCCCCATCATTACCCCGACTAAGAGTACTGCATATCCGAATCCGCCTCTAATCTTTCCAAATAGTAACGCCATCGTCTCGAGTAACTCCTCAGAAATTCCTGACTTCTCAAACATCACCCCCATAAAAATAAATAGTGGAACAGCTATCAAAATGTAGTTTGACATTATTCCCCAAATTCTTAATGGAAGTAGGTTGAAGAAATCCAAACCAAATGCAAATAAACCGAATATTATTGATGCGCCACCAAGCGTAAAGGCAACGGGAAATCCTGCTAACAACAATATTAGTATCACTAAAAAAAAAATTATAGGTGTAAAATCCATTTCGTCTACTTTTGTTTTTCGGTTTGGAATGCAATAATTGAATTGATTAACAACATAATCCCTTGTAATAATAATAAGATAAATGAAATTGGTAAAATCGCTTTCAACAGATATCGAGCCGGTAACCCGCCGGCATCCGGTGAGGTTTCTCCTACGGAAAAAGAGGAGACAACAAAATCCATACTTGACCAAATCATAATCAGACAGAATGGAAAGAGGAAAATCAACACTCCTATAATATTTATTAAATGTCTATTACGCGATGTAAGTTTGTTATAGAACAAATCTATTCTCACATGTTTATCGTGTTTCAAAGTCCAGCCTGCGGAGAGTAAAAAAAGAATTGAAAAGAGATGCCATTCAAGTTCTTGCAAAGCTAAACTACTTATCGAAAATAGATAGCGTGAAACAACATCATAACCGACAACCAACACAAGCAGAGCAGCTATATATGTTACACCAATTCCAATTTTTTCCTGAATATTTTCGATTGTATTAATAATATTTCTCATAGAAATTCTTATTTATGTTAAAATGCATTAACGATGTGATTAATTTTTGGTTTAGTTATATCCTCCATCAGAATTGCAACTACATCAAAACGAATAAATGTATCCTCGATATTCTTTTCGTAAATGTACATTTGCCCTATTTTTCTTAACTGATTGATTTTATTATTTGTAATTGCCAATTCGGGCTCACCGTAATTGAGATTGGTTCTTGTCTTCACTTCAACAAAAACTAAGGTATCACCATCACGAGCAACAATATCAATTTCACCTTTGCCGTAACGAAAGTTCTTCTGAACAATCTTAAACCCTTTTTCAATCAAAAGTGAAGCGGCTAATTCCTCACCATACTTTCCCATGTCTTTGTTAGAAGAATCCAAGTTGTTCCTCCGTTAATATTTTTTTTAGAAAGGTCTTTCGATGAAAAGGAGTAATCCCGAATTGCCTCACAGCTTGAATGTGTAGTTTAGTCGGATAACCTTTATTGTGATTCCAACCATAATCGGGATAAGAGAACGAAAGTTCATTCATGAATTCATCCCTGATTACTTTTGCTATTATCGAAGCAGCAGCAATGGATTGCGAAAGTGTATCTCCTTTCACAATAGTCATAGATTGAATATCCGAGGGAAAAGATTTATTCCCATCGATTAAAACAAGTTCAGGTTGTATCGCCAAACTGTTTACTGAATTCTTCATCGCCAATAACGATGCTTGCAGAATATTTATTGAATCTATTAATGAGTGGGAAATTATACTATATGAGTACGAAATCGATTGATGAATAATTTCCTCGAAAAGCTCTCCACGCACTTTTGAAGAAAGTTTTTTAGAGTCATTAATACCATCAATAATTGTGTGTTCGTTAAAAATAACTGCCGCCGCAACTACAGGCCCTGCAAGCGGACCTCTACCTGCTTCATCAACGCCGGCAATAATTTTGTTTCCATTTTTTCGGAACTTATCATCAAACTTTTTCATTGACCCAATACGATAGCTACTAAACCGGTTATCATTACAATTTTTAAGAGTCTGCTTACTCTCCTCATTTCTATCTTTGAATCTGAATTAAACAATATCTTCATGGAATATACTAAAAGTGGATTCACAAATAACATTACTAAAACAAAAAATTCAATTTTATATATTTTCATAAAAAAAGGAACAGTTGTTAAAACGATTAAAGCCGTTGTCAGAAAAAAAATTAAGTCCCTTGCTCTACCAATCCCAAATAAAATCGGAAAGGAGTGAACCATGAAATTTGAATCCCCTTCCATATCCTCAATATCTTTAACAATTTCACGAATTAAAGTTGTTACGCAGGCAAATATTGCGGGGAAAATATTTTCGTAATAATTACCTGCTGCCACACCCCCATAAATAAATGCAAAACCGGTTACAATTGCTACAATCAAATTTCCGGCTAAGGGAACCCTTTTGAAATATTTCGAATAGAGAAACACTAACAATGATGCCCCTGCAACTATCAACATATTTTCAATACTGATTATATAACCCAATATTAATGCTGTGATATTCAGTAAGGCATAAAATAAAAGCGCAATTACCGGACTCAACTTTCCTGATGGGAGTACTCTATCAGGTCTGTTAATTTTATCAATTCGAATATCGAAATAGTCATTAATAACATTGCCTGCAGCACCGGTAAACATTCCACTAAATGCTGCAAGTAAATAGACCGATGCTGATATCTCATTTTCTGAAGAGATGAAAACCGCAATGCAAATCGAGACGAATGCAATAAGTCCGTTTAAGGGTCGGGTTAGTCTTACTAGATTATACAGGTTCGAATACAATTAAATTCCGTATTTACTTCAAATAAATAGAATAATCTAAAATAGTTTATTATTTTTTCGATACAAAAATAAAAAAAGAGTCAATGAATATTTTTCAATTGGAGGATAATTTGAGATTATTGAAGTTTTATATGTTGTTGATTTTTCTGTTAAGCACGATGCCTGTTACAGCACAAACGGTCGAGAGTGAAATTGAGGTCAAAAAGGTAATGGTAAAATTTGATCCGGCAAGAGATGCAGCAAAAGATATTGAAGATGCGATAGCTGAAGCAAAGGTTAGCAATCGTAGAATTTTACTAGATGTCGGTGGTGAATGGTGCATTTGGTGTCACAGACTTGACGATTTATTCGAATCCGAACCTGAATTAAATAAATATTTGCACGACAATTTTGTTGTAGTTAAAATCAATTTCAGTAAAGAAAATGAGAATAAAGAAGTTCTATCTAAATACCCGAAAGTTGCAGGTTATCCTCACTTTTTTGTTTTGAATAAAAACGGGAAACTTTTGCATTCACAAAATACCGGTGACCTTGAAGCAGGTAAAGGACACGATCGTGATAAAGTGTTTAAATTTTTAAAAGAATGGGCACCTTCTAAGTCAAAACAGAAGAAATTAAACAACTAAAATTCATTAATTAGCCCGAAATGAATTTTTCCTTCGCTAAAAGTTTCACCTTTAGCGAGTGCAAAACTTACAACTATAACTCCTAAGCCGGTTTCAAGATTGAGTCCAACGCCATAACCAATTTTGAAACCTGAATTTTCCGGAATTTGTCTCTGCTCATCTTTTTTTCTCAGATAATATCCTGAGTCGAAAAATAAAAACGCAAAAGTTCTGCGGCTGAGTAAATATCGGTACTCTGTATTTGACCATGCAATTCGTGAACCCTGGAATTGATTTTCTCGATAACCGCGAAGAGTATTTGTCCCGCCCAAGAAATAGAGATCACTAGGTTCGTACAAAGAAGCTTGCAATTCCTTAGCATGAATACCAAATGAGAAGACTTGACGACGAAATGGTTCGATGAAAATAGAAAAATCAAAAAATATTTTTTGTAGACTCAAATTGAGTTTTGTCTCTGAGTTGATGTATTGGACTGGCCCATTAATTTTCTTTTTACTAATCCAATAAGAGTTATATATATAAATTCCTCGCGTTGGAGCATAAGGATCATCCCGAGTATCAATTTTCAGACTTACTCCTGTAGAAATATTCGATGAATTGTAAACTGTAAATATTGAATTATCATTAACAGATGGAATTATAGATTCAGAATTTATCCCAAAACCTAACGTAATATCTTCATCAGCCAAATACTCTATAGTGCCCTCAATCTTCCTTTGTACATACGATGAATCTTGGATTTTCTGATTAACAGAGGCCGAAATATTAAACGGAAATCCAAGTATCCATGGCTCCATATATTTTATCTCCAATTCTTGAGATAAACGATTAATCTTTTGCCATCTGAATGCAGCGGCTCTTCCTGTACCAAAAAGATTTCGCATTGAGATATTTACTAAACCGGTAACATAACCACTTTCATCCTTGTTTTGCGATGGAACATAACCTACAATACCATCAAAATTATTTGTTTGTCTTTCTTCAACTTGAATTTGTAAAATCCCCTTCCCTTTAGAATTATATATATAAGTGGGATCTTGAATTGGTTGGAAAAAACGCAGCCTGTTTAATCTCGTTGGGATATCATCGATTAACTTTTGATTATATGAATCACTCTGTTTTAATCCGATTTCACGAAGAATAACATATTCTGCAGTCTCACTATTCCCTGTTATTTCAATTGTATCTATCCTGCTGTAATTACCTTTACGATAGTCCAGGAAAATGTCGACAAGGTTTATTAAAGAAATAGTGTCAATAAAAAAGTTAATTGATGATATTTCAATAATAGTAAAGGGAAATCCATTCTCTTCGAAAACGATTAATGCTTCATTTATTGTTCGTTCAATATCGGATTGAATAAATATTTTATCTTCAAGATAGTTAAATGATTTATACACATCTAACAACTCAAGACTATCAAGCCCTTTCAAAATTATTTTATTTACAAAAGTTGGTCTGTTTTCTTCAATAATAAAATATATACTTATTTGCGATGAGTCACTATTGTAATCAGTTTTAATTGATTCAAATGAAAGATGGTAATAACCTTCTGCTCGATATTCGTAAAAAACTCTTTGTTGAATTGTGGTAATGAGAGAGTCACTAAATGACATATTTTTATACTCACTTAAAATATTTTCAATAACCGTAGATGGCATATTTTTAATACCATCAATTTTTATCTCGGATATAATTTGTGAGTATGTGATGAATGGGAATAGTACAACAAAAAATAGATATATTCTTCTACGGGGCATCGATGGTTTTCATTTTTTTGCCGATTTCTAAAACTTGCAGACCCGGGATTAAATCTTTGGCTTGATCGAAATTAGCATTACATGTATCGAATGATTGTGCATTCATAACTCCAAGTACAACTGCAGTTTTCAAAGTCTCACTAAAAATCAAATCAGAATAGTGACCATAGACAATACCGGCTACGAAAGCATCACCACTTCCGGTTGCATCCTTAACTTTGATTTTGGGAGGTGTGATTTTATAATGAAAATCAGCTTTACTGCAATAAATTGAACCATCTCCGTTAGTTAAGTAAGCTTGTTTAATTCCCTTTTTATAGAGATAATCCAAAAACTCAAGGATTTCCGTTTCCTTAGTCAATTTGAGATTTAAAGATGAATTAATTTCAGAAAGATTATTGTGTATGATTGTTGGTGATTCCTCAATACACTTTTCAAGATGTTTTCCATATGTATCAAGAACAGATATTTTATCAAATCTATTTGCAATGCGAATGAGCTGAGGGAAAATAATATCAGACTCAACTGATGGGGAACTTCCTGAGAGAACAACAATCTCACAATTTTGTATCATTTTTTCGAGTTTAGCGACAACATCATTTGCTTCTACTTCATTAACAGTATTGTTTTCTGAAAATAGAGTAGTTACCAAATTTCTTTCGGTTTCAATTAGGAGAGTTGCTTCACGTGTCTCAGAAGATGTTTTTGTGGCAGTAAAATTAATCTTCTCTTTTTCAAGAAGATGCCGGATTTTTTTTCCGTTTTCTCCACCCAATATTGTAAATGCTAATGAGTCAACATTTAACAATTTTAATTGTCGACTTACATTAATTCCTTTGCCTCCAACATTTAATACTGGAGAAAGTGAACGATACTCATTTCCGTGTTCGAGAAATTGGAAGAAAAATTTTCTTTCTAAAAGGGGATTGATTGTGACAGTTAAAACCATTGTTGATTTGATTTAATATTATCTAAAACGGTAATTATCACCATAAAGTGGAGTTGCTAATCTGTAATCGCCAAATCCGGTTCTATCAACAAATACAAACTGACGATTGATATTGTAATATTCCCAGATTTCATAAGGCTTTGAGTCATAATCGAATGGGTGACGGTCAACATTATTGGGTGCCCCCAAAATTATATAAACCATTCCCATATCACTCTTCCAACCTTCCATATAGTTTGAAAATGTTTTGTTCGAATACTCAACTCGTCTGAAATACTCATTGAAAATTTCGTTTTCAAGAGTAGAAGGATTTGGATCTCGCTGTTTCCAGAAAGCTAGAAAACGATCTAACTTCACTTCATAATTTGACGCCTCTTTTATAAACTTCAGATCATTACTGTTTGCAATGTAAATCATCTGCTCTATAGCTTTGTCAAGGTCTTTTATTGATTCGGGAATCCCAATCTGCCTTGAGAAAAAAGATTTCGAACTTGAAGCAAGATTTATAAAGTTTGTGTCCTGCGCATTTACCTTAAGAAGATATTCTCCAATACTAACTTCAAGATTTTCAATTTGATAAAATATTTGATTTCGTCCACTCTCAATTTTATAATCAATAGTATTTGAGTAAATAGTTTCTTGCTTTTTATTTATGATTACATAGTTCAAGATAATATTTTTACTAGATTCTGAATAGACTTCATAAAATAGAGGGACAATCCCTTTTTGTTGGACAACATTTCCCGAAATATTGGGGACTACTTTATTACTTCCTTCCACACTCGATTGGGAAGCAATCAGCATAATTCCACTCATTGCAAAACTATCTGGATATTCTTCAACTTTATAAATGTTACTGTAGGAATAGTTTTTGCGAGAATCTTTATCTTCTACTTCAATCCTCATGTAATAATTATTCGGTTCAAGAGAAAATGATTTCAGACTTAAATTGGAATTGTTTCTTGAAATGGTTACATCAAAATCAGAAGTTTCAATTTTTTCGGACCACGACTTTTCGGTTAGCAATCTTAAACGATTCTCATCATAAATACTTATTGTTACAAGGTATTCTGCTAAAAATTTTCCCTTTGATTTTATAAACTGTATTTGATTATATGGAACTTGGACAAACACATCAACACGGGTTTTGCCTGAATCACTAGATGAATATGAGATTGCATCATAATAAAAAACCGGAAGAGATAAAATAGAACGATCTTCCACAGCATTTTCGACTTGCGCAGATAGAAAATTACTAACACACAAAAATAAAAGTACCGGGAAAAGCCATTTCATTATAATTATTCCGATTATTTATTAACTAAATTTGCAAAAAGATCATATTCATTACAATCATAAATTCTCCCCATATAAAAGTTGCCGGGTTTGACATCAAGTAGATGCTTCGGTATTAATACTTCTCCGTCAACTTCAGGTGCATCACGGTATGATCGAGCAACAAAATAATCCCCTTCAACACCTTCAACCAATAATTTCATTTCTGAACCGACCAAGGATTTATTTTTCTCTAAAGAAATATTCTTTTGAATTTCCATCAATTTATTTTTGCGGTTTTCTTTTTGTCTTTTTGAATTCGGGTCACCCAGCAAATAACTTGTTGTATTTTCTTCAACTGAAAAAGTAAAAACACCAACTCTTTCAAATTGAGTTTCTTCAACAAAATCACACAACTCTTCAAAATCTTTTTGAGTTTCTGCAGGATAACCTACAATAAAAGTTGTTCTAACAGCAAGTTGTGGAATATTATCTTTAAGTTTTTTAATTAAATCTTTTGTTTTTTTAGAAGAGATTCCACGTCTCATTGATTTTAAAACGTTGTCGCTAATGTGTTGCAAAGGTATATCTAGATATGGTAAAACCTTTTTATTATTTGCAAGAACAGCAATAACATCATCAGGAAAATGAGAAGGGTAGGCATACATAAGTCTAATCCAATCTATACCATCTACTTCACTCAACCTTGTTAAAAGTTCGGCTAAATTTCTTTTATCATAAATATCTTTACCGTAGTCTGTAGTATCTTGACCAATAATTATAAGTTCTTTGGTATTGTTTCTCGCTAAAAATTCAGTCTCTTTGATAAGAGAATCCATTTGTACTGAACGATTTTTTCCGCGCATTAGTGGTATTGCACAAAAAGAACAGGGATGATCACATCCTTCAGAAATTTTTAAGTATGCTGAATGGGAAGGTGCAGTTAAAACTCTCTCACCTAGAAGTTCGTGCTTAAGTTCACCACCTAATTCTCTAACGATTCCTTCATAATTTTCTGTTCCGAAGTAAACATCAACTTCGGGAATTTCATTTTGTAGTTCAGACGCATATCTCTCTGAAAGACAACCGGCTACAATTACCTTTTTAATTTTACCGCTTTTTTTGAGACTAACTGCATTAAGAATTGTATCAATAGATTCCTTTTTCGCATCTTCAATAAAACCACAAGTATTTATAATAACTGTATCTGCAGAATTTGGGTCATCAATTAATCGGCAATCATTTAATTCCAACTGCTTCATAAGCCTTTCTGAATCAACTGTGTTTTTTGAACAACCTAATGTTATTACGCTGACTTTTTCATTAATCCTCATTCTTCACGACCCGACAAAGAATTTTATATAGAGAAATACAACCGGTGATGCGACAAATAAAGAATCAAAACGATCGAAAATTCCTCCATGCCCGGGAATTAAATTAGATGAATCTTTTACTCCCGCATCTCTCTTAAATAAGGATTCGACTAAATCCCCCATTTGTCCGATTGTTCCAACTATTGCGCCAATAATAATGGCATGATGGAGTTGCAGAAACTCAAGAACTATATATTTTGCTGCAACCATAGATAAAATTGAAAATACAAATCCAAACATTGCCCCCTCCCAACTTTTCTTCGGACTCACCCTTGGAAATAAGCGGTGTTTTCCTAAATTTATTCCGCCAAAGAATGCTGCTGAATCACAAATCCATATTGTCACGATAATTGCCATTACAAGAAATCCACCACGTTTGTATATGTAGAAGTGTTCTCTAATAGATAATATGGAGGATGCAAAAAATCCGATATAAAGAATTCCTAAAAGGGTTACCCCAACATTATGAATTGCGGAACCTTTATTCCGAAATAACTCCACTAAAGAAAGCAAAGCAACAATTATCAAAAGTAAATCGTAGTATTCTATGAAGACTAATGACGTATTCAAAATGATTGTTCCAACAGAAATTAATCCAATAACAATTTGAGGGCTACTATTTTTAAGTTTCGAAAATTTCATGAATTCGTAAAATGAAATTAATCCGATTGCCAGGATAAAAAGAACGAATGGAATTCTTCCATAATAACTGAGATATAAAATCCCGGGAATAAAAATGAGTGATACAATGACTCGTTTAAATGTATTATTCTTCGACATTATTCTTCATCAAGCTCAAAGTTACTATTTTCAGATCCCTGAATAAATTCTAATGCAGCTTCTGCATCGTTATTCATAACATACAATTTAACAACTGCGAGATCACCAACACCCGGATAGCTACTATCTTTCTGAGATAATATAAAACTTTGAATCCCGGCACTTTCTAGATTTGATTTAATCATTTGTGCCTTATACAGTTGATCACACTTATAGACTAATGACAAATCAGATTCATCGGTAACCATTTGTTCCATCTGCGGCAATTGATTTATTAACTCTACCTCACAATCAGAACAGATTTTTGCAGAGTCGATATACTCAGTTCGACAATTAGGGCAGTATTTCATAATTCCTCTCCGTTTCTTTAAGTGTTTAAATCTAAACTTCTTTTAGTAACTCAGAATCTGATTTCTTCTTTTTGTAATAATTATAAATAAAAAGGATTATAATCCCAAATAGTAAAAACTGCAATCCGAATGCAATCCAGGTACCGTTTAATTCAGAAACCGGAATAACTTTATTTTGCTTTAGTTCTTCGTCCCCAAAAATAAAATACAATATTACGGCAACGAAGTTATTAGTAAAATGTAATACTATCGGAACAATTATTGAATCTGTTTTATAAGCTGCAAATCCAAAATATAAACCCAAAGCCGTTAAGGCAATCAGTGCGTAAGGGTTAAAGTGAAACAACCCGAAAAACAGTGCTGTGATGAGTGCACCTAAAAATTTATTGTATTTCAATTCAAAACTTTTTTGAATATAACCTCTAAACATTACTTCTTCACATATTGCGGGGGTCACGGCAACTACAAATATTACAAGCAAACCTTCAATAATTGAGTTTGGTTGTAACAAAGTTCCATAACTCTTTTCGATTACTTCATTTAACTGATCAAATACACTTTTAAGTTTTTCAAATATGTAAATATCTTTTGTCCAAAGTTCGATATAGTAATTTTGCAGAGTAAGAAAAGTTTGTAATAACGCAGTAAGAGATATAATTCCAAAAAGAAAAATTCCTACCTCTTTCAAGTCCGGGATTTTTAGTCTGATTACCTTTGTAACATTTTCATAAATTAACTTTGAGAATACAAGCGCAGGCAATAGGATAAACAATATTTGCCCAGCCATTGTCATTAATCTCATCGCATTTACATCGACATTATCAAAATCGGTTCCGAAAACTAATAAAGTTAAGAGACCACCGAATATTTGATAGAAGACTAGAGCTCCAAAAAGACCTAATAATCCGGCTTTAAATGGGCTCATCTTTGGAGTTAATTCTTCTTCTGGAGGAGTATTTAGATTTTTCTCATTCTGGTTATCTTGAGTATCATTGTTCGGGGTGAATTCATCCATTTATTTAACCTTTGCCGTAAATTTTCCTGCTAGACCTTCAAATGCTGTTAACTCAGCATCAATTGAACCAATTACAACTTTAGTCTTAACTTTAATTGGCACCTTAAGCTTATCATCTGAAAGCCAAATAACGATATTCCCCTCATTTTTGAATAATCCCCCCTCTTGAACAAGTGGTTCAACAATTATGCAATCAAATGTTCCTGCAGCGACAGTGATTCTTTCTTTTCCTAAATATTTTACATCAAGATCGTACACTTTATCCTTATAAAAGTTTTTCAGTTCTATTTTATCACCAATCTTCATGCTCGAATAATCAATTACCCTGGCGTAATAAAATGCTGATATAATATCATGAACATTTTTAGGAATTGGGTATTCCCCTTCCGAGGTCTTAGCTTTTCCTCTTCTTTGATCGAAAAAAGCTGAGAAATCACGAGAATAATTCCCTTCACGAATATGTTGTTCAAATCTCCAGGGGAATAACCCTTCGACATCTACATAACTTTCGTATTTATCTCGAACTTTGAAAACCCAATCAAAATTTGGAACCGAATTAACTTCAAAATTCACATGGTAAGCATTTCTACCTGATATTCTTCTAATTTTTGGGATAGACATTACAGCTACTCCTGCAGTAACAAATCCGTACTTAACATCAAAGGTTAATCTTTCACCCTCTTTAAAAGCATTGTTTTCAACTTTTGCAAATTCATCTGCCATTCCAATTTTCTGGAAGAGACTGATGAAAAAAATAATCAGTATAAATACAAATGAAAAATACATTTTCTTATTAACCATGAAAATCTCCGTTATTCTAATGTAACTTATAAATTTTTTGAACATTTGCAAAGACGTTATTGATATTTATACTCTCCATGCAATTTAATTTTTCACACTGTTCTCTATCACAGTTGGAACATTTAATTTCGGGCATAAAAATAGTCTTCTTTTCCGTATAAGGTCCCCATCTCCTTGGTGAGCAAGCTAAAATTTTCGGATAAAAACCGATTACATATTTATTTAAAGCAGCTGCTATATGTAATGGACCGGTGGAATTACTTATAAATACTTTTGATAAATCTATAAGAGCAACTAATTCTTTTAATTTTAATTCGCCGGCAAAATTATAAATATTCCTTCTAACCACAAGTTTTTGACATAGTTCTACCTCCGAATCACTTCCAGTCAAGAATATATTACAATCAAGTGTTGATAGCAATTCAATTAATTGTTTCATTTTTTCAATGGGAAGATCAACCGCACTCCCACCGCTTCCGGGATGTACGATTATATTAACCTTTTCAAGATGAATCCCTTTTTTCATTAAAACTGATATAACTTTTTTTCGTACATCCTCCGAAATTGTTAAGTGAAAATTGACTGTAGATTCTTCCAAAATATTATTAATATTAATTTGTTTTAACAAATTCAGATTATACTCGAGTTCATGCCTTTCTGCAGTCTTTCTATGCTCATAAACTTTTTTGTTGAAGAAGAAAGAATACCATCTATATCCGGTGCCTATCCGATTTTTTATTCTTGAAAAATAAACAATAAGAGATAAAATAAAAGTTGGATACACAATTATTACTGTATCAAAAATCTTATTTCTGAGCATATTAACGTTTTGCCATACTTTAGGCTTTCCGTTATCTTCCACAAGTTCCAGAACCTCGTCAATTCCTTTATAATCAATCGCTAAATCAGCTGTGTAACTTCTCAAGAGAAAAGTTATTCTACATGAAGGATATTTCTCCTTAATAAAGTCAACCAAAGGTAAAGAAAGCATTACATCACCGATTCGGTCAGTCCTAACAATCAAAAGATTTTTTGGTATGATCATTTCTTTAATACAAAAGGGGAATTTTTAATATAAAAACGCCATAGCAAATCAGTTGACTTAGTTATACCAATGCGGGTTGTTTTAATAATTTCAAATTCAGTCATCATTTTATTGTCGAGTATAAATATTTGATTATCGTTTAAATCTGTTCCATCAAAATCTTTATTAATCCCAAATGCTGAACAAATTTTTCCGGGACCATTAGTAAGATTATTTAATTGTTTAGGAGTAATCAATCCAGTTCCAAATCGATTGACAGCTAATTTTTTAATATTATATTTTGGTTCGATTGCCCTTAATAAGACTGCCTCTCCTGAATCAACTTCACCTGTAACTACATTTGCACAGAAATGAATTCCATAAGAACGATAAATATATAAAGTTCCGCCACCAGCAAACATAGATTTATTTCTTTCAGTTCTACCATTGCTTGAGTGCGATGCTTTATCATTATTCTTAGAATAAGCTTCAACATCAACAATTACGCCGGCTAAATATCGATTCCCATCTTTTACAACAAATATTTTTCCGAGAAGATTTCTAGCTACATCTAATAAATTATTTTTGTAAAAATTTGAGGTGAGTTTTTGATTCGCTAATAAAGATTTAAGATTCATTAAAAACTGAGTAATTATAACTCTAACTTTTTATTTAATTCCAAAATTTTTTGATCGAAGTAATTTTTCCGATCGGGTTTCAATTCAATCAGTTTTCGATAAATATTGATTGCTTCCTTAAACTCACCTTGAGCAATAAATATTTTAGCCATCGTTTCAGAAGTTATCGACTTTTCTTTAATCGCATTAACATTACTTCCCATTTTAGAATTGCTGTTTTGACGGGAAGACTCAGAAAGTTTTATAGATGATATTTTCTGAGCAATTTCTGAGAGCCGGTCATCAACTGATTGAGTTTTTATAGAAGAATCTTTTTTAGCGGACTCATCAATATCTTCAGGAATATCAACCCAGGTAGAAAGTCGTTTATTAATCCCAAAAGCTGAACGTTGCTTTTTAATATTTTCTATCTCGTGAATGTAGTAGTTAAATGAATCAGTTGAATGAATTGTCTGGAATACTTCTTTATAGATTTTAAGTGAATTAGAGTAACTTCCTTTAAGAGCAAGTGCCCTTGCAAGAACAATTTTGGCAGTATAATAGGAAGGAAACAGTTTTAAACCATTTTCCAAAATTTCAATTGCAGAATCAATATTATTAAGAGAAATCTCCTTATTCGCCTGTTTTACGAATAGAGGAGATTTCTTATTAAACTCATAAATCAAACAAGCTTTATCTTCAAATAAATCACGTTTTGATTTTGACACATCATACTCTACTATTTAGAAAAAGCATGCTTCAGTGATGTAATTGAAACAAATGAAAAACCAAAGAAAAATAATAATTGGAACGGTAATGCAGCAATTTCAACAAAATATATTGAAGAAATAATTCCAACTAAACAGTAAAGAGCCATCATTAGCTCAACAATTACACCAGGTTCAATTTTACGATTAAGATACTTATTACCTGTAACTTTAGCCTCGCCATCAACTGCTTTGAATTTTGGAGTTCTAACAAATTCACTTTTACGACTTAATAAGCCTTCAATCACTGCCCGTGAATTATTCACAGCAAAACCCATACTGCCAGCCATAAATAATGGGAATAAAACTATTTTCTTTCGCCAGTCAGCATGTATATCTTTTTGTGAATAAAGATAAAATGTAAAAGAACTTATAAAGGCTAATACAAATACTGACATAACCCCAAAATAGAGTTCATGCGACCCACTGTTTTTAACAAATGTTAACGGAACGTTAAGTATTGCAGCAAGAAGTATGAACGGAAATACAAAATTACTTGATAAATGAACTGTTGCCTGCAACTTAATTCTCAATGGAATTTTTGATCTCCAGACATGCGGAAGAATTTTTTTAGCTGTTTCGATATGTCCTTTTGTCCAGCGAAATTGTTGAGTTTTTAGAGCTGTTATTTCTGCGGGAAGTTCTGCAGGAGAAGTATAATCTTTAAGATAAACAAAGCGCCATCCGTTAAGTTGTGCTCGATAGCTTAAATCAAGGTCTTCGGCTAATGTATCAGCATGCCAGTTACCGGCATCTTCGATACATTCACGTCTCCAGACACCACCGGTGCCATTAAAGTTAATAAAGAAACCTGCCTTATTGCGGACTGATTGTTCAATAACAAAATGACCATCAAGTGCTAAAGCTTGGGCTTTAGTGAGAAGTGAATAATCACCATTTAGATGTTCCCATCTTGTCTGAACCATTCCAACTTTTTGATCAGTAAAGAAAGACAAAGTCTTTTTGAGGAAATCTTTTTGAGGAATAAAGTCGGCGTCAAAAATCGCAATATATTCACCCTTCGCTAATTTCATTCCTTCTTTAAGTGCACCTGCTTTGAATCCTTCTCTAGACTCTCTTCTAACATGCTTAATATCAAAACCAAGACCTACTTTTTCGTTAACTATTTTTGCAGTAATATTTACTGTTTCATCTGTAGAGTCATCAAGTACTTGAATTTCAAGTTTATCTTTAGGATAATCAATTTCACAAACAGCATTAATCAAACGTTCAACAACATATAGTTCATTGTATAATGGTAGTTGAATAGTTACAACTGCATCTGTAAGATTTTCATCTTTTTGAGAGTGTTTTACATCTTTGTATTTGTTGTAATAAAAAATCATTATAAATCCGTGTAGTCCAAAAACGAATAAGATAAATAATGAAATAAAATATGATATAAGAACTATATCATCCATAATTAAAAATCTCCAATAATAATAAAATTTACCAACCCGATACTGTATCTAATAAAATATCTTCGCTAATTTTGTTAATTGCTTCCTCAATTCCTTTAGTTCGTTCGGTTACTCCGGCTGCAGAATCATAATCACCATAATTTGAAAATTGTTTTTCATAAATAGTGATACGTTTAACCAAATCTTTATAAATGACCTGAACGCTTATAGAAATTCTTCTCGACGCAACTGTTTCCCCTGAAGTAACAACTGCCGGGGCATCATTAATACCTGTAATTACACACTCTAAAATGGCATCTGCATTTGTTCTTTCCGAAATTGAAAGATTGTTATCCTCAATAAATTTTTGAGTTAATTTATCTGTCAACATTTCTCTCAATCCTGGCTCACCAAATCCGCTTCTATCATCTGCAAATGGAATCGCAATAGTTTTTAAATGCGGTGGAACAGAAGCACCGGTAAATGAATAAGGACATCCAAAACAGCCATTAAAATTAAAAAGAAATCCGATGCCAAACAACAGTAATAAAAGATGAAAACGGAATGAATTTAATTTCACTAACTTGTTAAATAATAAGGACTTATTATAACCGGATAATCTATTCATCTATATTATACTCTTTAATTTTTCTATACAAAGTTCGAGTGCTTATATTTAACATTCTCGCGGCTTCAGTTTTTCTACCGTTTGTTTTTTTAAGCGCCATAATTATGCTTCTTTTTTCGAGTTCATCAATATTGAGAGTCTCCTCTGAATGAGCCAACATTGGCAAATTCATTCTATCTTCTCTATTTAGAATTAATCCTTTTAAATCAAGGATATCTTTTTTTAATTCAATTAATGCACGATAAATTAATTCACGATCGACTTCTTCTATAGATTTTCTGACTAACACCGGCATTGATTTCGTCTCATCATTTTTATATTGATCATTAGATGAAATCAGAAAACGAAAAGATTCTTCGTTGATATAACCTGTTCTACTTAGGGCAAGTGCACTTTCAATTACGTTTTTTAATTCGCGAACATTTCCCGGCCAAGAATGATTATAAATAAAATCCCAAGCGTCTCTACTAAATTCTATTTTTGGTATTTTGTTTTCTTCTTTAAATCTTGCAATAAAATAGTTTACCAAAATTTCTAAATCTTCTTTCCTCCTTCTTAGAGGAGGGATATTTAGAGTTACAGCTTTTAACCGAAAATAGAGATCGTCCCTAAATTTTTTTGATTCCACTTCAGTTTGTAGATTTTTATTTGTGGCAGCAATGTATCTTACATTAACCTTTGTTAAAACCTCTCCCCCAATCCGAAGAAATTCTTTTGTTTCAATTGCTCTTAAAAGTTTTACTTGAGTAGTTAAGGGCATTTCTGCGATTTCATCTAAAAATAAAGTACCATTATCAGCAAGTTCGAAATAACCTTTTCTAGTTTCAATGGCACCTGTGAAAGATCCTTTTTTATGCCCAAACAATTCACTTTCAAGAATCCCTTCCGGAATTGCACCACAATTTACACTTATCATCGGTTGTTTTGCGCGACGACTTACCCCATGAATTGCTCTTGCAAATAACTCTTTTCCAACACCACTCTCACCGTAAATTAGTACTGAAATATCAGTTTGAGCAATCTGAAGTATTATATCACATAAATCAGCAATCTCCTTCGACCTGCCAATAATTCCAAATTCTTTTTGTAATTCTGCTGCTGTCATATTTTAATAAATTATTAATGTCAAATATACATTATAGTTGAAAGGAATTAAAGTGTGAATGGTTTGATTTAAATTGCGAAGTTAAGTACGAGGCCATCTTCTGCAATAACAATTTTATCTTCAATTTCAGAAGGAAGATTCATAATGAGAGTTTCGAGTTGAGATTTTTCTTCATCAGAATAATGAGTTAAAAGAATTTTATGAGGGAAAGGATTTTTCGCTGTTTCTAAAATATCATCAACTGTGATGTGTGATGTTTCGGTTATCAATAAAGAAGGAAATTCTGATTGAAATAATTTTAAATCTTCCTGACTACCAATATCTGAAGTGAAATGAATTTTGTGATTTCCGAATGTAATTAAAAAGCTGGATGACTCAAAACTCAATTGCTTTTTTACATCGTATTCAGAATACTTTTCTAAATGAGTATTCCTTTTTGAAATGATACTTATATTATTGTTTACAGAAAAAGGGATCCCATTTTCAAATGCAATAAAATTTATTTGGAAACTAAGTCGACTTTGGAATAAATATGATTGATACAAAACATCCTGCAGCTTTTCAACCAAATTTATATTTGCATAAACAAATAACGGATCTTGGCGCTTATCTAAATGCATTTGAGTTATTAATGCCGGAAACCCCGAAAAATGATCCGGGTGGAGGTGAGAAATCAAAATTGAATTGATCGAGTTAAAATATATATATTGATGTAATAATGCTTTTGTTACTGCCTCTCCCGTATCAACCAACAAAGAGAAATCTTTATCCTTTAAAAGAATCGACGAATGAAATCTTTTGATTGAAGTTTTGGCTGAACTCGTACCGACAAAATGGAGTTTCATATTTTAATTCTCAAATGGAACAATCCGACCGCTTATTTTAAATTTTTCAAAAATCTTATTGAGATTTGCTCGCGCTTCATCTTCAGTAGAATATCGACCGGAAAGGACTATATAAAATGTTGTACCCCCCACATTTTTTTCTTTTATCTGAACAAAATAATCATTCTTCTCCAAATCTCTTTTCAGCGATTCAGCATTTGAGGCAACAGAAAATGCACCCGTTTGAATAGTAAATTTATAATCATTACTATTTCTTATAACAGGGGTATTTTCTTTAACGCTAATTTCACTTTCCACTGCACTTTCTTCTTCATCTACTAAAAGCGAAACGTTTTGTGTGGCACTTTTTATATAGGGAGAATTAGGATATTCCAATTTGAGTCGTTCAAAATATTGCGATGCGGTCTGATAAGACCCGATGGCGTAATAATAAGAATATAATCGAAAAACTGCAGCATCGGCATATTTCGACTGAGGAAATTTTTCGGTAAGATTTAAAAATTTTTTTACAGCATTTTCCCCATTTTCAGTGACAAGTGCATCAACAAACAGCAGTGAAGGATCACCTGCATTCCTAATTAATAATCTCTGCACTTCTTTTTTTACTGAAATTATTTCCCCTTGTTCAAGTTGTTTAAGTAACGGAATGATATTGTATTCTTGAGCTAATGCAAATGAGGAAATTAGAATTAGTAATATTGTTAAATTAATTCTTTTCACTTTTTAATCTTCTTCTATATTGCTAATGAATTAATCTCTGAGTCACATTTTGAAATTATTTCCACTAAGTCTCCAAATAATGTAGCGGATGTAGCACGATTGATTCTTACCCTCACATAATCTCCCTCCATAATACCTTCAGAAACCGGGAAAATAACAATTTTATTTGAATCTGTTCTTCCTGATAGGAATAATTCAGATTTCTTGCTTTTACCTTCTACTAAAACAATATCTTCTGTTCCGATTAACGAACGATTGATCTCCAAAGAGATTTGCTGTTGTAACGAAATAATTTCTTGTAATCTTTTTGATTTGGTTTCTTCGGGAACATCATCCACCATTCTAAAAGCCTTAGTCCCTTCTCTCGGTGAATATTTAAACATATATGCCCCATCATATTTTACCTTTTGCATGATATCAAGTGTAGCCAAATGATCTTCATATGTTTCAGTTGGAAAGCCTGAAATAATATCTGTTGAAAAACTTACGTTAGGCATAAGTTCTCTTGCTTTATTGATTATAGTAAGATAATGTTCAATAGTATACGTTCTATTCATTTCATCCAAAATTCTGTTGGAACCGCTTTGAATAGGTAGATGAATATATTTGCAAAGATTTGAATTGGAAGCAATTGTTTCAAGAAGTTTATCGGATAAATCTTGAGGATGCGAAGTGGTAAAACGAATTCTTAAATTTCGATCTATTGAGGCACAATGAGCAAGTAAATCTGCAAAATCATAATTTCCATCTAAATAAGAATTAACATTTTGTCCTAAGAGAGTAACTTCCCTAAATCCTCTTGAAGAAAGTAATTTAATTTCATCCACAATTGAATTGAGATCACGACTCCGCTCTCTTCCGCGTGTAAATGGAACTACACAAAAAGTACAAAATTTATCACAACCACGCATCACTGATATCCATGCTTGTAATCCATCCTCGCGATAAGGAATAATGTCGTCATAGGTTTCAGTCCGAGAAAGTTTAACACCAATTCCTTTTTCACCGTTGAATGCCGAATCTATTAATTCAGGTAATCGTCGGTACTCATCAGGACCAACAACTAAATCGACTATTTTTTTTTCTTCTATCAAATCTTTTCGAAGACGTTCTGCCATACATCCGAGAATCCCAATAATCATGTCAGGTTTATTTGATTTTATCTTTTTAAGATTTCCTAATCGTCCATAAATTCTTTGTTCAGCATTGTCACGAATACTACAAGTATTAAGAAGGATAATATCAGCCTTCTTAATTTGCTGAGTTAAGTGATAACCATTATTACCCAAAATTCCCATAACGATTTCAGAATCAGCAACATTCATCTGACATCCATATGTCTCAATATAAACACTATTTTTTTTCATCTGTATTTAACAATCTTTGTAAACTAAACGAAAGCGGAGAATTCGAATGGAGAAGAACTCCAATCCATACTAAGAATTGGAGATAAAATATAGAACAACATTTAGAACTATAAAAGCAACTATTCCAAAAGTGATGTAAAAGTAGAGTTCTCTCCGTCGGCGATCCTGTTCAATTTCACCACCTACTTCATTCTTTTCTTTTTGTGAATTAACAAATCCAAACATATTAAAACCTTATTTTGTTTTTGGCAATATAATAATGCCAATCAAGAAATGCTGTGATAGAGCACACAACGTATTTATTTTTTTTGTGTAAATATACCTAATAATCTTGAAACATTTAATGTCTTTTTTTAGTTCATTTGGGACTCAAATTTTGGATTGAGTGTGTAATTCTATTTTAATAGAATCATTTTTTTGCTCAGAGTGAAGTCACCATAACTTATTCTGTATAAATAGATTCCACCGGGTAAATTTTCAGCTATAAATTCAACTGAATGGGTGCCATATTCTAATTCATTATTAATAAGAGTAGTAATTTCTCTCCCTAAAATATCAAATATTCTTAATTGAATAAAATTTTTATATGGAATATCAAATGATATTGTTGTTCTTGGGTTGAATGGGTTCGGATAGTTCTGGTTCAACTTAAAATCAAAAACTGCATCACGACTGTCGATTCCGAGTGGTTCCAATATGTTTATCACGACCGAGCCGGTGTCAGGAAAATAATCTATCTTGTTATGAATTGATTTGTCTTTTATTACTGCTCTAATATTAATTTGATCACCGACGTTTAAATTGGGTGGATTAATTATCGCGATTTTATTCTTATTGAATCCTGAAATCCATTTATGTATGGGTTTTAAATCCCTTATAAGAGTCAACTCAAGATAGAAAGTATCTACTAATTCGGGGAAAGTTGCAGAATAACTTCCTGTCACAGAGATTGGGAATTCGTTTATTGGAGTATCTACAATTAGCTTTACTTCTGTTATACTTAAATCTAAAGGGTTAACCGTTATTGTATCCATTATGGCAGTCATCAAGGTCATTGTAACAGAGTAAGAGTAACTATAATAACTTTCACTATATCTGCAATAATACAACCCTATATTATCTACAAATGTATAAGTAGCAGTACGAGACATTGGATCAGTGGTAACAAACCAATAGGCAGTAAAACTGTAAGTCATTACTGAATCATTAAAAATTAATTTCTTGCTCATGCCCAGTGATTTGAAGGTCACCGGATATCCTCTCAGATAAGAGACAAATGTTGAATCAGTCGGTTTAGTAAAATCTGCTCCTAATTTTATATCAACACTATCTGAAAGTTTAATAAATAATTTTTGAGATGATGAATCATAAAACACGTATGAATTCACCGGAAATGGATTTTCATTTTTATGGTTAAAGATATTGAACGAAAAATAATTTTGACTTCCTATAAGGGTATCTTTTACAACTGAAAATGTGGGATACACAATACTTGCTCCCCCCGTTCCACCTACAGAACTTGATGCAGTTTTCATATGCATTTGATACTGGTTAGAATATGATAGTGGCAAATAATTTTGTCCATAATTATAAGTGAAAGAACAAATAACCAATATCACAAGATTTGAAAGTTTACTACAACTGCGGGTTAATTTCATTATCTACTCCAATTCATTATCTATTTCAAAAACAACAATCAGAATAATTATCCATCGACATTCCTCCACCGACTCCCCTAAGCGGAGACAGAAACCAAATTTTCCCGAAAGAGAAATTCCCATGATTTTTTTTATAAACATCAGACTTTTTTAAATTGAAAAATTCACCTTGACTTCGTGAGTAAACTTTTTAGTCTATCAATCAATAAAGAAAAGAACATCTCAAATAATATATTCATCCGGCATTTCGATTCACTTCTCAATCAGATTGTCATTTAATTATTGCCCTAATACCTTTGATAACCATTTTCTAAATCTTCTAGAAATTTCATTTAAAGATAATGGATTCATGAAATGAAAGAAAATCTTTTATTATTTTTTAATCGAATTTGGTAAATTGAAATTGATCTATTAATATTTTTATTCTCGTTAAGTAATCGTTATTGTCAATAAATGTCCCCCATAGAAACACTTAAAAAGTATTTCGGTTATAATTCATTTCGACCCGGGCAATCCGAGATTATTGACACAATAATTTCGGGTCTGAATGTATTAGCTGTTTTGCCAACCGGAGCAGGGAAATCTCTTTGCTATCAAATTCCGGGACTAACTCAACCCGGATTTTCTATTGTGATTTCACCATTAATCGCATTAATGAAGGATCAAGTAGATGCACTAAACCGTAATGAAGAGATCGCGGCATATATTAATAGTTCAATTGAGTTTTATGAAATTGAAAAAATTATTAGAGATATTGAATTCGGTAAAGTAAGGTTGCTTTATGTTGCCCCGGAAAGATTAGAAAATTTGAAATTTGCTGATCGAATTGCAAAGTTGAAACCACACTATCTTTTTGTTGATGAGGCTCATTGTATTTCAGAGTGGGGGCATAATTTCAGACCAAGTTACAGAAAAATTTCAGAATTTTCTGATTATGTTGGAATTAAACATATAGCAGCATTCACAGCAACAGCAACTCCGGAAGTTGTTAAGGATATCATCCTACAATTAAAGATGAATGAACCGAAGATTTTCGTACGCGGTTTTGAAAGAGACAATCTTTCTTTAAATGTTGAATCCATAAAACACAAAAACGAAAAACTTCTTGAGTTATTGTCACGCCATAAAACACCGGCAATTATTTATACTGCATCAAGAAGAAAAGCTGAAGAAGCAGCAGAATATCTTCTACTAAATAAAATTAACTGCGCCTACTATCACGCCGGGATGTCGAACCTTGAAAGAAAATTAGTTCAAGAGAACTTTATTAATGACAAAATTCCGATTATTGTTGCGACTAACGCATTCGGTATGGGAATCGACAAAAAAGATATTCGTTTAGTTGTGCACTACAATATTCCCGGCTCTATAGAAAATTATTATCAAGAAGTTGGGCGTGCCGGAAGGGATGGGAAAGAATCATCAGCATACTTACTTTTTGATAATTCCGATGTCTCAATACATCAATTTTTTATATTGAACTCTTATCCAGATAGAGAACTTCTCCCAAAAGTCTATGATGCCATTTGTAATTATGGGCAAGTGGCAATAGGAATGAATTCAAATAAAGAAATCGCAATTAATCATGACTATATTGCCTCTTATAGTGGCCGACAACTAACTAAAAGTTTACTTAATGCCTCTCTTAAATATCTTGAGCAGTCGGGTTATTTAAAAATTTTAAGTGATCTGGAAAAAAAATTTTATGTTGAGTTCAGCATTGAACCGGAAAATCTCAAAAAATATATAAAGAATTTACCCGACGGATTAAAGCGAGAAATACTTATTCATTTGTTGAGAGTTCATGGAAGTCAGCTGTTTCATGGGAAACGACTAATTTCACTATCGGATATCTCGTCCAATCTTTCAGCAACCGAAGAAGAGATTGATGAATTATTAATACAAGTTAGTAATAGCGGTATAATTTATTATGAAAAACCTCTGCAGCAAGAGTCAGTGGTTTTAATAGTACCGCGAGTTGATACAACCCGTTTTGTATTCGACTACAAACGTATTAGTGATGGTTATTTAAACGCTCAGAAGAAATTAGATGAAATGATTCAGCTCGCTATTTCCGAAGAATGTAGATTCAAGTACATTCTTAATTATTTCGGTGAGGATGACAATAATTATAAATGCGGGAAATGTGATAATTGTTTGTCCATTCACCGTATGAGCGATTCGACAATCGAATATATTCAAGAGTTACTTCTTAGAACTTTATTTGAAGTTGATGATGGTTTGCTGGAAAATAATTTACTCTCGATTCTATGTGGAACAAGTAAATCACCAATCCTAAAGAAGTTTATCACATTCGGAAGTTGTGCAAATTATACAAAATTTGAAATTCTTCGAATTGTTGATTATACGATTTCACAAAAACTCATTAAGCAAGAATACGAGAGGAAGAAAAAATTCTTCCTTACAAACAATGGAAGAAAAATTCTCGCTGAGCGTGGATATGTTAAGGAGGAGAATAGCCACGCAGACAGTTACGAGGAGGACTTAAATTTATTATATCTTCTTAAAGAAGAAAGAACTAAAGTCGCAGTTAAATTCAGTCAACCTAAATATCTAATCTGTTCCGATGAAGTTTTGAAAGAGATTATTAACCGCAAACCTACAACACGAAATGCTTTACTCGGTATTAAGGGATTCAATGAAAGAACATTTACAAAAATCGGTGAGCAGTTTTTAGACATTCTAAACAATTATAATCCGAAAGAATTATTCAGCGAAATTGAAGAGGAAAAATCGGGACAAATAATTCCGCAAACTATTGTTGAAACTCTGAACTTGATAAACAAAGGTTATTCGTTAAAACACATTTGCGAACTACGAAATTTAAACGAAGCTATAATCTCTATGCAGGTAGAAACAATTTTAGAAACCAATAAAGATTTGGATATTTCAAAACTTATTACGGATAGCGATTTCAATTTAATTAGAAATGAAATTTCAAAAGGATATCTTGATTTAAAATTGTTGAAAGAAAGGTTACCCCAACACATTTCTTATGGAATGTTGAGAATAGCAGTGGCCAAAATCAAGGGGTTGAATTAAGCAGTTTTCTCTCTGACTCAAGTCTGTCCATAACCTTAGTAAAAAATGCATCCCATCGTTTAGGATCTTCATTAAAATATTTAAGAGTATTTTCAAACATGATTTCATTAGTGTTATACTTTTTATGAAGATTTATTCGAATACTTTTAAGACTTTCAATATCAAAACCAATAGTGTCGGCAGCTAAAGACATATCTTTATAAAAATCAACAAACTTCTCTTCATCTATTCTTTGGCTGTCTCCGCAGGCAATAATTAGCAATGGAATGACCAATAATAAAATGGATTTCCCTAATCTCATAATTTTTATTTCATTCTCTTACTTGCTTCAAAAAGAATTTTCTTTTCTTTTTCAGAAAGTCCTGCATATCCGTATTTACTTATTTTGTCAAGAATTTTATCGATTTCATCTTGAGTAATATCTCTATCATCAATCACATCATAAAAACTTGCATCTTGAATTTTGTCCTCGGATTTTCTATAAGTAGTATTAGAATTTGTAGAGTTATAATAGGGTTGTTCGAAAGGATTAGGTCTTTTCTTTTTAAACATCGTTTTGAGAGATACATTCGTATTCTTATCAAACATTATATATAAGAATCCGACAAGAGCGCCGCCAAGATGTGCTAAGTGAGCTACTCCGCTCGAAGCGCTATCGACAAGCATAAATTCCATGAGTATTAAAAAAGTTATTAGATATTTAGCTTTCACAGGAATTAGGAAATAAATGTAAACCAATCTCTCAGGAAACATCATCGCAAATGCAATCATTATTCCGTATACAGATCCTGAAGCCCCAATTGTTGGGGCACCAATTCCAGTTAATATTGGAGATACAAACATATGCAGTAATCCCGCGCCAATTCCACTTATCAAATAAAAAGTTAAAAACTTCTTCGATCCCCAATTGTTTTCGATTTCGACACCGAACATCCAGAGCGCAAACATATTAAATAGAATGTGTGAAAAACCACCATGAAGAAATTGATATGTTACTAATTGCCATATTTGAAAGTTTCCACTATCAATTGGCATAAGTGCAAAATAGTGTATTATAACCCTTTCAGCGGGAACACCGCGAAAGATTATATTCTGCATTAACATCATCAGAAAAAAAACCGCACCATTTATAATTAATAAATTTTTAATCACGGGAGGGAAAAAACTAAAACCACCAAATCCGCTTGGTCTATAAGAACCTTGATCGTACTGACTCATTCATTTATCCTTGCAAATCTATTTACTCTAAAACTAAACAATAAAATATAGAAAAAAAATCCTCTCTTTCAATGAGAGGATTTTAAATTAAAACTGATGATTAATCATTTAATGCGGCGACTCCAGGCAATACCTTACCTTCTAGAAATTCTAAAGAAGCACCACCACCGGTTGAGACATGCGAAACTTTTTCCTCAAGACCGATTTTACTAATTGCAGCCGCTGAATCACCACCGCCAATAACAGTGATTGCACCATTAGACGTTGCTTCTGCCAATGCGGTTGCAATTGCGTTTGTACCTTTCGCAAAATTATCAAATTCAAAAACTCCCATCGGACCGTTCCAAACTATTGTTTTTGAATTCTTAATAGCTTCACTGAACAATTCAATTGAAGCGGGACCAATATCTAATCCCATTTTGTCTGATGGCATTTCGCTAATCTTTTTAATTTCAGAAGGAGAATCATTATTGAATTCTGGCGCAACAACTACATCGAGAGGGAGTAAAAACTTTAAGTTTTTAGTTTTAACTTTCTCGAGAAGTTCTTTAGCCAATCCAATTTTCTCTTCTTCAAGAAGCGATGTACCGATTTCATATCCCTGTGCTTTATAAAAAGTATATGCCATGCCGCCGCCGATAATAAGCGTATCAACCTTATCAAGAAGATTATTTATGACATCAATTTTTCCCGATATTTTAGCACCGCCTAAAATTGCACAATATGGTCTTGTTGGCTCTGAGAGTGATTTCCCGAGATAGTTTAATTCCTTCTCCATTAAATAGCCGGCAACAGAGGTCGATATATATTTCGTAACACCTTCTGTTGAAGCATGTGCACGGTGTGCACTTCCGAATGCATCATTGACATAAATATCTCCAAGCTCAGCTAATTTCTTTGCAAATTCAGCATCATTCTTTTCCTCTTCATCATGATAGCGAAGATTTTCTAAAAGAAGAACATCTCCGGCTTTAAGAGAATCTGTTATTACTTTAATATCGTCGCCTATACAATCCGGCGCTAGTTTAACTTCTTGATTTAATAGTTCTGAAAGTTTTTCAGCACATGGTTTAAGAGAATATTTGGGATTTACTTTCCCTTTCGGTCTTCCCAGATGACTCATTAATACTGCTTTCCCACCATCTGCAATAATCTTTCTAATTGTTGGTAAAGATTCCACAATTCTTTTATCATCGGTAATTTTTAAGTCCTCATCCAGAGGCACATTAAAATCAACCCTGACAAGTACACGTTTACCTTTCAATTCAACAGAATCTATAGTTTTTTTGTTCATATTTTTACCCTGAAGTTTTATACGTTTTCAAAAATAATTTTGATTTATATATGTGTTCCAAAAATAAACCCCGCTTTAAGGCGGGGTTTCTAAAATTAAGCAATTTTAATTATGCTTTTGAAATCTTCATAAGAAGATCAACTACTCTGCATGAATAACCCCATTCGTTATCATACCATGAAACGACTTTAAAGAATCTTTTTTCTCCTTTAAGATTATTTTGCATGGTCGCAAGTGAATCATAAATGGATGATCTTTCATCATGAATAAAATCAGTCGAGACCAATTCTTCATTTGCATAACCTAAAATGCCTTTAAGATATGTTTCAGAAGCCTTTTTCATTAGTCCATCAATTTCATCAATAGATGTATCTTTAACTGTTCTGAAAGTTAGATCAACGACAGAAACGTTAGCAGTGGGAACACGGAATGACATCCCGGTCAATTTTCCTTTTGTTTCAGGTAGAACTTCACCAACTGCTTTTGCTGCACCGGTCGAAGATGGAATAATATTAATGGCAGCTGCTCTTCCGCCTCTCCAATCTTTTTTAGAAGGTCCGTCAACAGTTTTTTGAGTTGCTGTATATGAATGAATGGTTGTCATTAAACCTGTTTCTATGCCGAGTCCTTCTTTTAAAATGACATATACAACCGGAGCTAAACAATTAGTTGTACACGAAGCATTAGAGATGATATTATGTTTTTCGGCGTCATATTCATTATCATTGACACCAACAACAATGGTTTTAACTTCACCTTTACCTGGTGCTGATATGAGTACTTTTTTTGCTCCAGCGGTTAAGTGGCCTTTTGCTTTTTCTGAATCAGTGAACAATCCAGTCGCTTCAATAACGTAATCAACTCCAAATTCTTTCCAAGGTAATTGACTCGGGTCTTTAGTAGCTGAGACACAATGCGTCTTATAACCATTAACAACTAGGATATCATCCTCGGTTAATTCAGGTTTACTCTTTTCTGTTGAAATCTCGCCTTTAGACTTACCATGCACTGAATCATATTTCAATTGATAAGCGAAATACTTTGCATCGGTACTCACATCAACAACTGCTGCTATTTCAACTTCAGTTCCTAATAGACCTTTATCGATCAAAGCGTTAAATACTAATCTGCCGATTCTACCAAATCCATTAATACCTACTTTAATTGCCATTTTAATTCTCCTATGTTCAATAATAATATAAAAATACGTTCCAAATTTAGAAAAGTAGGAGTAGATTATCAATTAAACCTTATTAAAATAATCATGTAAATATTCTTCTACTTCTAAAACTAATTTTGATAAAAGAGGACATTCTATCAATTGATTTTAATTTGACTTTAAAATGTGCCTCAGCTATATTAAGCAACAATTTTCAGGAAGTAGTAAATGTTAGAGCAGAAAGATGAGTTTTTAAAGTACGTCCCAATTTTCACAGGGCTAAATTCAGAAACACTTTCTAAAATCGCTCAATTGGGGAGATTATTATCATTCCCGAATGAGTCGATTATTTTAATGGAGCATGAAACCGGTTCTGCACTTTTTGTTATAGCTAAAGGGAGTGTAAAAGTTTCCAGAGTTAGTGAGGACGGGAGAGAGGTCATCTTAACAATGCTGTCAGAATCTGATTTTTTTGGCGAAATGGCAATACTTGACGGATTAAACCGATCTGCAAATGTAACTGCTATGGAAGAAGTTGAAATTTTTATGATTCAACGAACCGATTTCCTTGATCTATTATATAATCATCCTGAAGTTTCAATTGCACTTCTTCAAGAACTCACAAAACGTTTGCGTGCAGCAGATATGAAAATTAAATCTCTATCACTAAAAGATGCAGAAGGTAAAGTCGCAACTGTAATTTTACAACTCGCTGATGACATTGGTAGAATCAGACAAGGAAAAGTTGAAATAGAACGTCTCCCGTTCCAACACGATTTGGCAAATATGGCGGGGACTTCAAGAGAAACTATTTCCAGGACACTTCATTCATTTGCAAAAAGAGGATATATTGAATTGGAAGGAACTCGTCTCATCATTCCGAATTACGAAGCATTCAGAGACATTTTCAAGTAAAAATATTAAAAAGAATAAAGTCGATCTCCATATTCACACTACCGCTTCTGATGGTTACTATTCCCCTCAAGAAGTAATTAAAAAAGCAACCGCTGCCGAGTTAAATATTATTAGCATAACCGATCATGATACAGTTGATGCGATTGATGAAGCTAAATATTATGCAGATAAAGTCGGAATAGAAATAATTACCGGAATTGAATTAAGTGCCGAATATGATAATCGTGAAGTACATATTTTAGGATATTTTTTTGATCATAAGGATAAGAATTTTCTTGAAGCAATCGATAATTTTAAGAAAAGTCGGTTTGAACGAGTATTAAAATTTATCACAAAATTAAATGAGAATGGAATTATGATTACAATCGACGATGTAATTGCTAATTCTAATTCATCTTCATTAGGTAGACCACATATTGCTCAAGCTATTATATCGAAAGGGTACGCCTCAAGTTTTTATGAAGTGTTTTCCAAATTCTTAGGTAATAATTCTTCATATTATGTTAAAAAAGATTTTTTAGCTCCGGAGACTGCCTTCGAGCTGATTAACCGAGCTGGCGGTATATCGATAATAGCGCATCCCGGAGCTATTTCTGAATCAACTGCAAAGCATTTTATAAAACTCGGAGTAAACGGTTTTGAAGTAAATCACCCTTCACATTCTTCGCTCCAGAAAAAATATTTTAAAGACCTTGTAATGAAGAATAATTTGATTGCTACAGGAGGATCTGATTTTCATGGAGGTAAACGTTCTGATGAAAATAATCTCGGGAATTATTATCTCTCAACTACAGAGTTTAGTTTCATTCGTGATCGAGTTCGAAATTTAAATTGAACAAAAAGAATTGTAATTTTAAGCGTTAATTATTTTAGGATATAAAAATGAATTTACTTGAAGGTCATTTAACAGCTGATACATTAAAAATCGCTTTAGTTCAAAGCAGGTTTAATGATTTCATAACCCAAAAATTAGTGGAGGGTGCAGCAGACTGTCTTATAAGACATGGTGCAATTGAAGAGAACTTTACTTTAGTAAAAGTTCCCGGAGCATTTGAAATTCCATTAGCTGCAGACAAATTAGCTGCATCAAAAAAATATGATGCTGTTATCTGTTTAGGAGCTGTGATTCGCGGAGCTACTCCCCATTTTGAATATATTGCTAGTGAAGTAACTAAAGGTATTGCTCAAGTAAGTCTAAAGCATGGGACACCGGTTACATTTGGAATTTTAACAACAGATTCAATAGAACAAGCTATTGAACGTGCGGGAACCAAAGCCGGTAATAAAGGTTGGGACGCTGCTCTTTCAGCTATCGAAATGTGTAATCTTCTAAAATCTTTAGATTAATGTGCAGGCTTCCAAATTTTAGGAAGCCTAATTAAAACTTAATTCTTTTAAAATCATTCCCATCAAAATAAAGATGGAAACGTGTTTTTATTTTGTCCCTTATTATCACTTCACAAACCGAGGATGGATAAACAGATTGATCTAATCTATTTGTAATCTTAAAATTAAATTCATCATTAGATTGAATTAATTCCTCTTCGATCATCACTCTTCTGGATTGCCCCCCCTCTTGTAAAAACCTTCCTCCTCCGAAAGTAAGAGTAAATGATGAATCAGAAGTTCTCAATAAGTCAATTGTTGAATTTGTTGAGTTGAGTTCGCTTCTGAGCAATGATATCACCTCAATCTGTTTAGTATTTAGCGCATATTCAAACGCTTGTTGAGCTCCAAGTTTCATTAAAGAAACTCTTTTAAATTTGTCAGGCATTCCCCAAACTACAATAGTATCTAAATTGACAAAATCTTTATTCTGATTGATATTAAGAATTATTCTCTCCATTTTTATTCCCGCTTCACTCCAATTGAGTGAGGTTTTAATATTTGAATAAAAAAGTAGAAGCATGATAATAATACCAATACCATAAAAGAACTTTTTAGGTAAAAATCTATCGGAGATTTTCACAATCACAAATGATAATATCCAAACTAATCCAATAGAGGCTATAAATGCATACCATCTCATAAAGGTTGGTAAAACAGGCAATATGAAAATCAAATACCATCCAAAGGAGAAGATTATCAATTCCTTTTCTCTCTGATTAAATGTGGGGAAAACCTTAACTAGAATAACAAAGATTAATCCGAATAAAAGAAGACCGCCAATAATCAACTGAACAATTGTGAAGTTGTAAAAAACAATCTCCAACCAATCAGGCGATACAAACGAAACTGGAATATAAAGTAGAAAGTTTTTCATCATCGAAATGATACTGGAACCATGGAAGTGATTAGCCATAAACGGATTACTCCCAATAATTACAATTCGAAAAAAAAGATAGAAGGAAAAAACTATAAACATTAGAATTAATAATGAAGTTGTTTTCTTCAGCATTGATTTTTCAATTGGTCGGGTAATTATGGGGATGAGCAGTAAGATCAAAAATAATATAAATGCTATTTCTTTAGAAAGTAATGCGAAGAAAAAGGCAGCCACTACTAATATAAAATTTTTAGTGTATCCAACATTTTCGTTAAGTAGATTTAAAGTAAAAATCAAAAATAAAAGTATAAATATTGCAGCTAAATTTTCAACCATATCTGATAACCATGCAACATGCAATTCATGTGATGGTAGAATAGCGAAAATTATTCCGGACAAAATCGCTGTTTTTCTGTCAAACCCAATTTTATTTGCACTTATAGCAACTAAACCGGGAACTACTGCATAGAGTAACAGTGAAACAATATGAAATAAGAATGGATGGAACCCATTTATTAACAGAATCAAATTATATATCAATTTAACTAATGGACGCCAATAATAACCCCATGAATGCAATGTCCAGAATGGCGAGAATATTTCTACAAAACTACTTGGGACAACCCACCCGATTATCTGGAAGTCATCATTCATAAATGAAACATAGATCATGGGGAACCATGAAATTATTGCAACAAGACTGCAAAAAATGACATCACGTATTTGAATCTTGCGGTTCAAATTTTACCTTTTGATATTTGTGGTGTTTCGATAAATTTATGCATCGAAATATAAACAGTTTATGCTGTAACTTGATAACGATTTTCATTAACAATTTTTTTTAGATTTTTGATATAGATGAAGCTTACCCGAAATCTCCGTTTAATATAATTAAGGAAATTAATGATTTTTTTTAAACTCGTACTATTTGTATTTTTTTTCAATATCAGTCTCCTTTCACAAAATGTTTTAGGATGGAAAAACTATTCTGATATGAAAAATGTTTCGGGTGGGGTATTTTATTCTAACACGCTTTGGGCAGCTACAGGTGGAGGAGTCTTTAGGTTTAATATTTCCGATTCAACTTATACAACCTTCAACAAAACGGAAGGATTAAATGGTTCTGCCATTACCGCAATAGCAATAGATAACGATGGTAAGATTTGGCTTGGGAGTCAAAATGGAATAATTGATGTACATGATCCATCAACAAATTCTTTTAAAAGGATTTTGGATGTTTATAATTCAGGAAGGACTTTGAGACAGATTAATAATATGCGTATTGTTAACGATATTATTTTTATTTCAACTGATTTCGGTTTATCGACTATCAACACAAAAACTCATAGTTTCATAGATACATATTTTAAGTTCGGAAATCTTTCTTCAAATATTAAAGTTAATTCCAGTTATGGTAATGATCAATTATTCGTACCTACTGAATTAGGCTTAGCAGTTCAAATTCCGGGTTCAACAAATCTTTCAGCGCCTGAATCATGGGCAGTATACACAACTTCGAATGGTTTAGGTTCAAACAAGGTATTTAAAGTCTCTAATTTTAGAGATACAATTATCGTCTCGAGCGATAAAGGATTTGTTTATTTTAATGGTTCATCTTATTCACGTATCCTCCCACAATTTAATCAGTCATTTATAAGTGATTTTCTAGTAGCCGGAGATACTTTATTCATTCTTACAGAAGAGACTATTTCATCCGTAAAAAGAAGTACACTTTACTTTTACTTGAATGGTTCAGTTCAACAATACGCTTCAAATCTCCCTTTAATTAATAAGATAATTGCATCACAAAACAATAAATTGCTTCTTGCCACTGTGAATGGTGTTATGATTCTTTCAGAAAATAATTCGGAAAATTATTTCCCTGATGGACCTCAATCAAATTTCTTCAGTGATTTAAGCGTTGATAAGCAAATGAACTTATGGGTAGCAAGCGGAACAGATGTATCGGGTATCGGTTTTTACAAATTTGACGGTGAAACGTGGAAGAATTATAATCTAACATCTACTCCCGAAATTTTATCGAATAGCTATTATAATACCTTCAGTGATCCAAGTGGGACAACCTATCTTGGTAGTTTTGGTGGAGGGTTTACAAGAATAAATTCAAACGGTGATATTTCAGTTTTCAATACAACAAACACTCCTATGCTAGGAACAACTCGAACTCCCGATTACTTAGTTATACCTGGGTTGAGAACCGATTCTAAAAGTAATTTGTGGATTTTAAATCATGACGCTGTTAACAGAAAAACTTTAAGTATGTTGACCAAAGATAGTGTTTGGTACCACTTTGTAAATCCATCCGATTCAAATCTGAATCAATATACAAAAATTCTTATTGACCAGTATGATACCAAATGGTTTGTTTCAGCAGTTCCTGCAAAATCAGGTTTATTTTACTTTAATGAGAATAACACATTAAACAATTTAAATGATGATAAATATGGATTTCTCTCACAAACAAACGGACTAAACAGCAATAGCGTTTCTTCATTTGCATTAGACAAAAGAGGCGACTTGTGGATTGGTACTAATTTGGGTGTTAATGTAATTTCAAATACATCAGTAGTCTTAGGCAATTTATCAAATCCTCAATTTAAAATATCATCCGTTTTCTCACTAAGACAATATTCAATCAACTGTATTGCAGTTGATCCGATCAACAGAAAATGGATTGGCACAAATCAAGGTTTAATTGTTGTTTCTTCTGACGGAACAAGTCTCATTGCTGCATATGACACTAAAAACAGTCCTCTCTTATCGGATCAAATAAAAAGCATTACCATAGATGAACAACGTGGAATAGTTTATATTGGAGTTGACGGAGGACTGACAACCGTTCAGACATCAGCTATTCTTCCAAAAGAAAATTTCGATGAATTATCCATTTATCCCAGCCCTTTCATCTTAGGGCTGTCTAATAATACTTTAAAAATTGATGGATTGATTCGCGATACTGACATAAAAGTACTTTCTGTATCAGGTAAACTAATAAAAGAGTTTTCCTCCCCTGGTGGTAGAATTGCATATTGGGATGGAAGAGACCAATCAGAAAATTTCGTAAGTTCAGGAATTTACTTCATTGTTGCATATGATAAAGATGGGAATAATATTGCAACCGGAAAAATTGCAATTATTCGAGAATAAAAGTTAAAACATATGATCGATCTCTCTTCAATTTCACTTCAGTTTGGCGGAAAATATCTTTTTAAAGATGTTAATTACCGTATTAATGCGGGTGACCGACTATCACTCGTCGGGGCTAACGGTACCGGCAAAACATCACTACTAAGAATTATCAGCGGCACTTTATCACCTGAAAGCGGGAAACTTCTAAAACAAAAAAGAATTAGTATCGGTTATCTCCCACAAGAAAATGTAACTCATAAAGGAAAAAGCTTAATTGATGAGGCTTCACTCGCTCTCACCGATATCTATGAACTTCAGAATAAAGAAATTGAAATCACAAACCAACTTGCAAATTCTTCATTAACTAATGAAGAACATGAAGATCTTATAAATCAATTAGGCGAAGTTCATTATAGATTGCAAGAACTTGATTCTTATAGTGCGACTTCAAAAGTTGAAAAGGTTTTACTTGGACTCGGTTTTATGGAAAAAGATTTTGATCGACTAACTGAGGAGTTTTCTGGCGGATGGCAAATGCGTATTGCACTTGCAAAAATATTAATTTCGCAAAATGATCTTCTACTAATGGATGAACCGACAAATCATCTTGATCTTGATTCACTAAATTGGTTAATCTCTTTTCTGAAAAGTTATAAGGGTTCTTTACTGATTGTAAGTCACGACAAATATTTTATTAATTCAGTTACAAATAAAACCCTTGAAATATATCTGGGTAAATTCAACACATTCAATGGTAATTACGACGCATATCTCAAGTTTAAAGAAGAACGAGATCTGCAAGCAGAACAACTTTATACAGCACAGCAAAAGAAAGTAAAAGAGACAGAAAAATTTATTGAGCGATTCAGATATAAATCTTCCAAAGCGAAACAGGTTCAAAGCAGAATCAAACAACTTGATAAAGTCGAATTAATCGAATTGCCTGAACTTTCAGGAAAGATAAATATTAAGTTTCCCCCCGCAATACAAAGCGGTAGAATGAATATTGAATTAAACAATATTGCTAAGTATTACGGCGATAATTGTGTTTTTGAAGATTTAAATTTCAGAATTGAACGTGGAGAAAAAATTGCGTTTGTCGGACGAAACGGTGCAGGCAAATCGACATTAGCAAAAATTATTTCTGGGGCACTGCAACAATCAAGTGGTGAGAGAATTGAGGGACATAACACTGTTTTTGCATATTATTCTCAAGATGTTGCTGACAATCTTGAACCCGACTTAGATATTATTGAAACAGTTGAGGGTATTGCGGAAAATCAGACAATCGGTCAATTACGATCTTTACTCGGTTGTTTTCTTTTTACCGGCGATGATGTTTTTAAAAAAGTGGGGGTATTATCTGGAGGTGAGAAAAGTCGTGTTGCACTTGCAAAAATATTATTGACTAAGGCAAACTTTATTATTCTTGATGAACCGACTAACCATCTTGACATAAGTTCAAAGCAGATATTGCAACAAGCATTAATTAACTTTAATGGTTCGCTACTTTTGATCTCACACGACATTGATTTCCTCCGTCCGGTAGCTAATAAGGTAATTGAAATTAGCAAGGGTAAACTAAATGTCTATCCTGGGGATATCGATTATTATTTTTACAAAAAAAGTGAGGTTGAAAATTCTGCATTAACAGTAGAGAAAGAGAAGAACGTTTCAAACTCCGTATCCAAAAAAGATCAAAAACGAATTGAAGCAAGATTGCGGCAGGAGAGGTATAAACTCACCAAAGATATTTTGGAAGATATTGAATCAACTGAAAAATTGATCAACAAAATCGAAGAAGAACAGAAAGTTCTAGAAGATGAATTAGGAAAGAGTGAAATTTACATTAATCCAAACTCAGCAAAAGAAAAGACAAATCGGTATAGTACGGTTAAATTAGAACTCTCATCTGCAATTGAAAAATGGGAAGAATTACAACTCAAACTTTCAGAAATAGAAAATCAATTATCTTCAATTAATGAATAGGCTATTAAACTTTAATTCCCAAAAATTCTTCCGCCAATGCTATACCGCCATACAATGCAGCATCATCACCTAACTTAGTAGCAACAACCCTTACCCCTTTTGCACTAGAAGCTAATGAATGATTCTTAAAAGCTAATCTTATCTTAGGTATCATAAAAGTATGAAGCGCTTCTATAACACCTCCGCCGAGCACGATTAGTTCGAGATTTAATAAATTATTTAAGTTTGCAAGAACCAGACCGATAGTTTCACATGAGTCTGAAATGTGACGGATAACCAGTTTGTCCTCACTATTGATAGCATTCAATAAAGCTTTACTTTTAATAGGAATGTTGTCTTTAACTAATTTGGTTAGCGAACTTTTTTTACCGAGCTTTATATCAGTGATGATATTTTTAACTATTGCTGTTCGGCTTGCTAATGCTTCAAAACAACCATGTTTTCCGCAACCGCACAAAGGACCGTTTTTCATTATTTCAATATGACCAATTTCGCCGGCAAAATATGTTGATCCGCGATATAGTTGGGAATTGAAAATTAATCCTCCACCTATTCCAGTTCCAACAAATACAACCAACATATTTTTTTTATCAATACCATACCCAAAATGTTGGATCCCGAGACTTGCAAGATTGACATCATTTTCAATCAGAACAGGTATTTGCGTATACTTTTGAAGTTTATCTTTAATATTATAGTTTTTAATATTTAGATTAGGTGCGATTCCGATTTTACCGGTGTGGGGATTAACTGAGCCGGGAATGCCAAGACAAATTGCTTTTATTTGAGATTCCGGAATTTTGGATGATATAATTAATTCAGAAATAATTGCATATAAAGTAGCCGCAAAATCTACTTTTTTAACTTTCCCTTTTTGGACTTTAGTAGAACGTTTGTATCTGGCAACTATCCCTTCTTTGGAATTAATGATTGAACCAAGAATTTTGGTTCCTCCCATATCAATACTGATGATATATTTTCTTTCCATAGTACCTCCAAACTTAAGGGATTGTAAAAATGTTTTTATCTTCTTATTGTAATATCAATAATAATGTGATAAATTTTATTTTCATTTTGCAACCTCAAGTTAGGAAAGAGTTGATTAATAATTCAAATAAAAAATTAAAACCTCTGAAAAAATTCGGGCAGAATTATCTTCACGATAAAAACATTCTGCTGAAAATTGTTGACGAAATAAATCCGCAACCAACCGATAACCTTATCGAAATTGGACCGGGTCAAGGTTCATTGACACAAGAACTATTCAGAAAGACCGGATCCTATACAGCTGTTGAGATTGACACCCGTGTAATTGAAGAATTGCGAGAAAAGTTTAAGGGAATAAATTTAATCCATTCCGATTTTCTTAAACTTGAATTGAATAATTTTGGAACTTTAACTAATCCAATCAGGATTGCCGGGAATATTCCTTATAATCTTACTTCACCTATAATATTTTTGTTGTTAGAAAACCGTTTGATTGTTAAAGATGCTGTATTGATGATCCAATTAGAAGTTGCTCAAAGGATAGTCTCTTCAATTGGAACAAAAGACTACGGAATTCTTTCTGTAATTCTAAATGCTTTTGCAGATATTAAATTGTGTTTCAAAGTTTCCCCCAATGTTTTTTACCCTCGTCCGAAAGTTTATTCTGCAGTTATTCATATTTATTTTCATAGGGACAAAAAAGATTATGATGAATTATTATTCAAGAGTGTCGTTAAAGCAGCATTTAATCAACGCAGAAAAACTCTCAGAAATTCACTTGGGAATAGTATATTTGCAGACATAATTTTTGACAAATGTACTATTGATTTAGGGCTTCGTGCTGAACAGTTAACTATAAATGACTTTATTATTTTAACGAATTTTATCAAAACACAATTTAAGTAGTTACAATTTAATGCTTCATAAACTAAATAAATATCTTCGTCATTTAACGCCAACCGATTATGTAGCAGTTGTCTTTTACATTTTCCTAACAATCTTGAATATTATCTTTTCGAGTCAAGTGAGGTATTGGCTTGAATTAATCCTTCTTAATCTTGTAGTAATTATTTCAATATTTCTTATTGCATCCTCTCATGCAAAAAAGGATACCTTTTGGAGAAGACAAATTCACTATTGGTATACTGCCCCTCTGATTTTGCTCACATTCAAAGAACTTTATTTAATGATCAAACCGATCCGAAAAATTGATTTTGATTATACTTTAATAAAAATTGATAGGATGATTTTCGGTTTTGATCCTACTGTTGAATTAATGAAAATTGCATCACCAC
>JAGUXE010000118.1 GCA_020061995.1 Ignavibacteriales bacterium
ATCTAAATTAGCAGTCGGTTCATCAGCCAACACTACCGACGGATTGTTCACGATTGCTCTTGCAACTGCGACACGCTGCTGCTGACCGCCGCTCATTTCGTTCGGTCGTTTATCGGCAAGTTCTTTAATTTCAAGCTCGTCCATCAATTTTAATGCTTTGTCTTTCCTCTCTTTTTCAGGGATGCCAAGAAGCATCATACTAAATTCAACATTTTCAAGTGCGGTCAATACAGGAATTAAATTATAAGCCTGAAAAACAAATCCAAGTTTATGCAGACGGAAATTAGAAAGTTCCCCCTTACTTTTTTGTGTAATGTCATCATTTTGGAAAAACACTTTTCCGCTTGTGGGTTTATCGAGTGCTCCAATTAGATTGAGAAGAGTTGTCTTTCCGGAACCGGATGGTCCTGCGATCACTAAATAATCTCCTTTATTAACGCTCAGGTCAACTCCCCTTAATGCGTGAACAGGAATACTGTTGTCATCGTAAGTTTTTTCAAGTTTTTCGGTTCTTATAATTTCCATTTTCATTCTATTAATTTTTAAACATATCTAACTGCATAAACAGGTTGCAAACGAATTGCTCTAAACGCCGGATATATTGCACCGAGAACAACAATAAAAGGTATAATTATTATCATAGTGATAATATTTTCGATTGAGAGATAAGGATAAATAATTGCGCCCACTCCATATGAATCCAAACCTTCCGCAAAAACACTAAAATCAATTCCGGTAATAGAAATCGGGTAATGTATCAACAAGCCAATAATTAGTCCGGCAATGGTTCCAATTACCCCGATTATGAATGCCTCAAAAACAATCATCAGGAAAAGTTTTGAGTTTTTCATTCCGATTGACATTAGAACACCGAACTCATTTATTCTTTCAAATACCGACATCAACATTACATTAATTATTCCAAATATAAGTGCAAGCCCAATAATGAGATCAAGGACTATCATAGATTCTTTATACATATCTATAGTTACAACGAGTAATGGTAATAAATCTTCGTAAGTTAATATTTCGAATTCATCACCTAATTCATTAATTAGATTGGTTTTTATTTCTGTGACTTTCTTCTGGTTAGTTGTTATTATTGCGAATTCGTGGACGTTATCATTCAGATTGAGCATATTTTGTATATTATCTGAATCGATATATATAAAAATCCTGTCAAAATCTGAGCTGAAAGTTGTATAAAGTCCAACGATCCTGAAAGCGTCTGAGCCAATTTTTCCGTCGGTTCTGGTTGCCATCGCTACAATTTTATCGCCGATGGAGACGTTAAGTTTTTCTGCCAATTTTTTTCCGATCACAATTTCTCTGTCGCTTCCTGTTAGATAGGTTCCTTCTACTATTGAATTTTTTATTTGTGTTATGTTTTGCTCTTTATTTGCATCAATACCGTTAATATAAACTCCTGATGAATTATAAGCACTGCTGAGAAGTCCGAATGTGATTACCCGTTTGCTGTAATGCTCGACTTGTGGATTATTCTTTAAGACAGATTCAATTTTTTCTGCATCATCGATGTAACTTTTAACAACCTTGTTGTCGTTAAATCCTTTTTTATGAATTTGAATGTGAGAAATATTAGAACTTATCTGATTGAACAACATTTGCCGAAGCATTCCGGTAGTTAAACCATCGCTAAAAATAAGGGCAACAATTCCTACCAATATCGATCCCAAAACGATTACTGATCGTCTTTTATTTCTCCAAATATTTCGCCAGGCAAGTTTGAATAACATAGAATAATTTACTTGAATGTTATAAGATATTTTAAACTGTTGAAACAGTTAATATGATTGTAGGTTTTGACTAACCCACGACTTAAGTCGTGGGTTAAGAAAATCCTGTTAATACCTAAAACCGTTTTAACGGTTTCTAAAAATGTTTTATTCATTTGAATATTCAGATTCCTCACGTATATCTTATTCCTTTCAATGGTTCCAGTTTATATACTTTGTAAACCGGATAAATACAAGCAAGTAATGAAATAACTAAAATCGATAGTGATGTATTAATAAATATCGAGAGCTGAAGTGTTGATTCGATTACCGGCAGCCACCCAAATTCCTCGTACATTGAGGCGAATTCACCGCCAAATTCAATCGGATTGAATACGATATATAAATTAATGAAGTAACCTATTATATTTCCGATTATCAATCCAATTATTGTAATGTAGATAGCCTCTAAAAAAATTAAATAAACTAATTTTCGATTTAACATTCCTATCGAAAGTGTAACTCCGAATTCGCGAAATCTTTCAGTAACCGACATTAGAACTGTGTTTAAAATTCCAAAAGTGACAATAACTATCAAGATGCCCAAGAAAAATATTCCGGAAACATTATCGAACTCGATAGATTGTTTAAAGTCGGGCATTATTTCTTCCCAGGAAAGGACTTTTAAATTTTCATCTGAGATCTTTTCTTTTAATTCCTCTTGTACTTCAGGTATTTTGTATAAATCGTCTAATGATATAGCAAAACTATTAATTCGATTATACATACCGAGTAATTCCTGTGCTGTTCGCAGACCGATGCAAACCGCCATACCATCAAATTCAGGTGAGCCAAGTTTTATTGTTCCCACAATCTTAAATTTCAAGTTACCCAGGGAGCCATCGAAACCCTGAGATAAAATTATTGCCTCATCTCCGATTTTTGCATTTAAGTTCTGGAGCAATTTGTATCCAATAACTATTTCATTTGTGGAATCACTCAGGAAAAATTTTCCATCTTTTACTTTATTCATTATTGTTGAAACTGTCTTTTCCTTTTCGGGAATGATACCAAATATCGCCGCTCCTTGGGAATTATCCCGAAAACTTATTAATCCTTCCGAAAGAACTCGTGGGGCATATCCTTTTATTTCAGATATATTTTCAACTGTTGTTATTAAATCTTCACGAGGGATAAAGCTTTTATTGACGGAAGGATTTCCCTGATACCCTCTTTGCTGAATTTGTAAGTATCCTGTGAATAATCCAACAATATTTTTAATATTGACCTCGTAGGTTCCAAGCTGGATTCCGCGCATAGCAATTGAAGCAAAGGTTGCAAATGAAATTGCAAGAAGTGTCAGAAGTGAACGCCTTTTATTTCGCCAAATATTTCTCCAGGCAAGTTTTAGAAGTAATTTCATTAATTACCCCGTTCAAGTTCTTGGAATGAGAATAACCTGTCACTGATTTTAATGTCAAACTTTACATCAATCAATTCAAATGATGTACGATGATCAGGTTTTGTTTTGTTGTACATACTCCATTTAGCGGGTAATTTTCTCCCATGAAAATCTTTTATATCAGAAAAGACCATAAGCCTGATTAATTTCCCTTTTTCATCATAATATTCAATGTTAGATGGAAGGTAATCTTTTTTACGAACCCAATAATATATTTTCCCCCACACGACGGGTGCTTCGGGTTTTGGTATTAGTTCTATCTTCCAACATTTTTCATTATTGATTTCCTCCTCGGTTAACAACTTTAAATCATAGTCATCAACTAAATTGGATTCACGGACAATATCATCATTAGTAAAATCAGAACCATTCCACGACTGCAGCATCATCGACGGAGGGATTTTGATTGTCGTCTCAGTATTTTTGAGATACAACCACATTTCATTTTTAATTTTGAGAGTTTTATTTCCAGCTTCCTTTTTGGGAGATTTGATTATGATGAGAGCTTTTTCGTTTCCGACCCACCAACTATCCATCTTCAGTTCGCGTGTGTAATTCGGCGTAATCACCCGCATAACAAATGTTCCTTGACTTGTTCTGCCTTTGATGCTTTCTTCAGATTTTCTGATTATTTCTTCTGCAGTTTGGCTGAAACAACTTAAGAAGATAGATACCGTCAAGGCAACATTAAGAAATATTTTCATACAATTGATTTATACGTTTAAATTCAACACCAACAATTTTTTCTCAGTCATCTCTTCAATCGCATACTTTATACCCTCTCTTCCAAGTCCTGAGTCTTTGATCCCTCCATACGGCATGTGGTCGATACGGTAAGTCGGAAAGTCATTCACTACCGCACCGCCCACTTCTAAATTTTCATAAGTATAAAATATATTTTTGAAATCATTAGAGAAGATGCCCGCCTGCAAGCCGTATTTACTGTTATTTACTTCACTGACTGCGTCTTCAATATTCGTAAACGTGTGTAATGTCACCACCGGTCCAAATATCTCCTCGCAAACAACTTTCATATCGTTCCGCGTACTAGTTAGAATTGTTGGTTCTATCAGTAAGCCGTTTCTTTTACCACCTGCGAGTAATTTTGCACCGTTTGATATTGCTCCGTTAATCCACGACTCAATGCGGTCGGCGGCAGTTTTATCTATCAAAGGTCCGACGATTGTATCGTCTTCTAACGGATTGCCGTATTTTGTTACATTTGTTGCGGCGATAAAGTTCTCTGTAAACGTTTCGGCAATTTCTTTATGGAGATAAATCCGCTGAACTTTTATACAACTTTGACCGGCTTGTCCGTAAGCGCCAAGGGCGATCCGTTTTGCTGCTTGAACGACATCAGCAGTTTTATCTACAATCACCGCAGCATTTCCGCCCAACTCAAGAACAACTTTCTTTTTCCCTGCAATTGTTTTCAAATACCAGCCAACTTGAGCGCTTCCGGTAAAAGTAAGCATCTTAAAACGATCGTCTTTAACCATTCTTTCGGCTAATTTGTTTGTCGTCGGTAAAATATTTATCATTCCAGCCGGCGCACTGGCTTCGAGAATTATTTTACCGAGTATCAAAGCAAGCAGCGGGGCTTGCGGGGCTGGTTTGAGAACCATCGTATTGCCGGTTGCAATGCAAGGCGCGACTTTGTGAGCGACAAGGTTGAGCGGAAAGTTAAAAGGAGTAATCGCCAAGATCGGACCAATGGGAAAATTTCGAACTATTCCGAAGCGTTTTTCTGAATGCGAAGCAAGGTCGAGCGGAATGGTCTCTCCACCGATGCGTTTGGCTTCTTCGGAAGCGTATTTGAATGTGAAGATTGCGCGCTCGAGTTCCGACCTTGAATACATTATCGGTTTGCCGCTTTCTAACGTCATTAAACGAGCAAGCTCTTCTTTTCGCGCCGAAAGTATATTTGAGATTGAATCTAATATCGCGGCGCGTCTGTAGGAAGGTAAAATTTTTGTTGTGTGAAAAGCGCTTTGAGCCGTTGAAATAGCTTCTTCAATATCAGACTCTCCGGCAAGATTTATTTCAGCAACAACTTCGTTAGTAAATGGATTGACGATTATAAAAGGATATCCAGTTTTCATTTCAATCTTTCGAGTAAAATTGTTTGATGAAACCGAGTAAATCATCTATTCCGACAATTTGCCGCTCGCCGGTTCTTCGGTCTTTCACTTCAACATTTCCGTTAACAATATTCTTCTCTCCGACAATAACTTGCAGTGGCATACCGAGCAAGTCGGCATCCTTGAATTTAAAACCGGGACTTACATTCGACCTGTCGTCGTATAGAACTTCTATTTTATTCTCTAATAGTCTATCGTATATTTTTTCCGATACCTTAACAACGCTCTCGACGTTAGAATTCACTAATACCTGATGCACGTGGAATGGAGTGATAGATTTATTCCAGATAATTCCAAATTTATCGTGGTTTTGTTCTATGTTGCAAGCGATAATTCTTTCAACGCCAATACCGTAACTTCCCATTATTATCAGTTTCTGTTCGCCTTTCTCATCAAGAAACAGAGCGTTAAGCGCATCGGAGTATTTGGTTCCAAGTTTAAAAATGTGACCCAACTCTATTGCGTTGACGATTCGAAGTGGTTTATTGCAATTAACGCACGGCTCGTTCGCGGCAACTGTTCGCAGGTCGTAGTAACCATCAACTTTTACATCGCGCAGCAAATCTATATTACCGATGTGGTAATCATTTTTATTCATTCCGCTGATTAAGTTGTTCGCATCCTCAAGACGCTTGTCAGCGATTATCTTAAAACCATTCAATCCGATGGGACCGATCGAGCCGGCGTCAGCGCCTGTTAGTTCAGCAAGCTCATCGGAATGCACAGGTCTTGCATTCTGTCCGAGTATTGCTTGAAGCTTTGTCTCATTGAGTTGGTCGTTCCCCATCATTAAAATTAACACTGGAGTATTTCCTTGCATATAGACCAACGATTTTGCCAGTATCTTTTCATCAACCTTCAAAAATTCCAGCAACTCGTCAATTGTTTTTACGTTAGGTGTATGAATTTCTTTCAGTGGCAAGCTTTCGTTGTGCCTTACAGCTTTTGCGACGTTAGATGTAGCAATTTCTAAGTTCGCAGCATAACCGCAGTTATCACAGATTGCGCAGGTATCTTCCCCCGATTCCGATTCACACATAAACTCCTGTGAACCGCTTCCACCCATCGCACCGCTGGATGCGCCGACCACAAAGAATTTTAAACCTGCGCGACTGAAAATATTTCTATAAGCTTCGGCATGTGCGTCGTAACTCTTATCGAGCCCATCCCAGGATGAATCCAGACTGTATGAATCCTTCATTATGAATTGTCTGCCTCGTAGAACTCCCGACCTTGGACGCGGTTCGTTTCTGAATTTAGATTGGATTTGATACCATATCTGTGGTAAGTCTTTGTATGATTCAATATGGTTTGCGGCAATCCAACCGATTACTTCTTCGTGAGTCGGAGCCAATACAAGCGGACGGCTTTTCAAGTGAAACATCGTATCGCCAAATGCTTCTACACGTCCGGTCCTTTCCCAAAGTTCAATTGGGTTGAGTGCGGGAAGATGAAATTCCTGTCCACCGATAGCATCCATTTCTTCACGAATCAAAACCATTACATTTTTCATAACTTTGTAACCCAGTGGGAGAAAAGCGAACACACCCGCAGCAAGTTGACGCATTAATCCTGCACGTAACATTAATTGATGGCTCGGAATCGAAGCATCCGAAGGAATTTCTTTTAAGGTTGGAATAAAACTTTTTGATAAGCGCATATTTAAGATTTTGGATTTAACCCGCCCGACTGAACGACGTTAGTCGTTCGGGCGGGGATTTTAGACTTAAACTCTTTTGTACCCCCGAGAGGATTTGAACCTCCGACCAACGGTTTAGGAAACCGCTGCTCTATCCAACTGAGCTACGGGGGCAATGATATTTATTTAATTAATGTTTTTAAAAATTTTCTACCTGTAGATGTTTTAAAATATTTTTCTCTCATTCTTGCTTCATTAATCGAATCATAGCTCTCTGAGTATATTACTTCAAATGGAAGCCAGCTTCTTGTCGACCTTGTTTTACCAGAGTTATGTTCTCTATATTTTTTTCCATCTTTTATACTACGCAATATGTACACAAAATATTTCATCCGATAAACCGCTGCTCCCCGCCCGAACGACCGATATACCGCCTACGACTCGTTCGGTCGGGCGGGTATCCAACTGACTTTCTATATCTGAGTCCCGCCAGAGGCGGGATTCTCAATTCGACAAGTGGACTTAACTTCACTTCGTTTGTTAAGTCCAGTCGAATTGGAACTACGGGGGCGTTATTAAATTAAAAATGCTAAATGTAAAAATCAAAATTTTCTTTGAAAATATAAGGAAATTTTCGACTACTCTCAAATTGAAAAGATTAATTTTGCAATTTAC
>JAGUXE010000076.1 GCA_020061995.1 Ignavibacteriales bacterium
ATTTTTCAGCAGACCCTATGTTATAAACCCCTTTTTAAACTCCAAATTTTCCGCAGTTATCTCAGCAATAACCGACTTCATTCGCCCCATATCCTGGATCAATCGCTCTTCTTTAATATCTGGTTTGTTATTAGATCTCTGAAAAATAATCTTGGCTGAACCCAGCAACTTATTATGCCACTGGTAATATTGATCGGAAGAACCTTAAAAATAAAAAGCCACATTCATTGTAAAGCCAAGATTGCTAAAATCGATACGACGGACATTTCTCGTTCTAAAAATTCCCCGTTGGGCATTATAAAATCTAAATGGTTTAACTATCTCATATCCCATATCACCTCGAATTAATACTCCACCAGGATATATATATTTTGCTCCTACTAATAAATGATAGCCATACGAATTTTCTGCTTCGTAAACACGGTATTGACGTTGAGCCGATTTAAAATTTTCAAAAAAGTAATACCCCAAACCTACTCCATAATAAGGTTGAGGATTAGTTAACCCCAATATTTCTACTGACGAGATAAAAGTAGTAAGCACAGGCACAAAATAAATTCGCCCTATATTTTGGTCATAAAGAAGATATTCTCCATTTAATATTCCCGTTCTAAATTTATAGGACGAATACCTACTAGGAGAATGTGTTAAGCTCAAATACAAATTTCCCATATTAGTGGTTTTATTACTATGAGGAAATATATATGAACTTTCTAAACCTACTTCAAAAGTTTCAGTAAGAGTGTATTTTTTAAGAAATGATTCAGAAGATGGAATATCTTGTCCCATAAGTATAGTGCTACAATCTGTCGCCATCAAAATATATGGTAATATTATCAAAAACACCCTGTTTTTTTTCATATTCTTTACCCCCTAATGCAACATAAGATATCTTATCGGAACTTAAAATATAATATGTTTATTATTTACTTTATTATCCTATACCCTATAATATTAATAAAAGGAATTTCTATTTCTGGGGAACCTTCACTTTGGCTTATTATTACTTTATCAGCATGGCTAATCTTTTTCACTGTACCGATTAATATTTGGGTATTTTCATATGGTTTGCAATAAACTACCACTGTTTTCCCGATTAAATCCACAGGGATAATTAAATAATTTTGTCCTATCTTTTCCAAGAAATTATTAATTTTATTTTCTAATTCTTTGATTTCCAAAATGGACTTTTCATATTTTTCGGCCGTTATCTTTAGTTCAGTCAGGTATTGTTTCGTTGCTTCAATTTCCCGATTACAATTAGAAATTTCTGTATCTTTTTGATTTAATTGTTGCTTATAAAGAACAATCTGTTTTTCCAATTCAGATATCCTTTTGCTATCACAGCCGACGTTTATTATTATAGTAATTATTATGAATATATATCTTGTCATATGTAAAATATATTTTATTTATATACTATAGTGATTTCTACCATGTTTCCCCTGCATTGTTTACATAAATTTTTACCAACTAATCCTTCTCCACTACATAAAAAACATGGTTTAACTTTCCGTCCCACAACATATAGATACTTTTCGGCAAATAATGCTTCAATAAATTTCTCTCTTTTTGTCAAATCGGCATTTTTCCACCAGGTATCAGGCATAATTAATTGATTTTGCTCAGCGGCTTTATCTCTGGCTTCATTGATAGTCTTAATCTTTTTTTGAAGTTTCGCATATTCTTCTGGTGATAAAAAAGATGATTCTGGTTCTTCAGAAGAGATAATCCATGAGCCGTCTCCATATGATACTTCTCGCTGAGGTAGTTCTTCTAATATAGACGGTGTTCGGTCCTGAATTATACTTATTACCTTTTCCTCAGAAATCTTATTATCTTTAGATAACCTTGTAATTATTTGCTTATATAATATTGTATTTACATAAGATATAGTATCCGCATAGGTTATATTTTGGTCACATAGTTGCTTGATTAACACCTTTAGAAGTTTATAATATTGTAAGATAATCTTTTTATTAAATTCTCTTTCTGATTTGGATGAAATAGATTGCTCGGCTTCTTTAATCATCTCTTCTATTTTGCTTATCTTTATTACTAGATTGTTATCTTTGACAACTTCATTCTTCATTGCAAGGAAAATGTTTTTGGCTTCTTCTAACGATTTCATATCATTATTATTTAGAAGTTTTTCTATTTGGCTTATTCTACTTTTAATCTGCTCATCCCCCATTTCCGCTACTTTTTGATATGCTTTTTCTTTATAAAACTCAGAAATCTGAGCGGATTTATAATAGTGCTCTTTTGCTTTATCATAAAGTTTTAGAACGTTTCTACAATATTCTGCAAGGAGAAAATTGTCAAGTGCTTTATTCAAATCAAAGCACTTTAATTTTTCAAGATACCATTCTTTAGTGGTATATATTTTTAATGCATTTATGACGATGGGCTCCTTTCTTAGAATCTCATCTGAAGATATATTTTTTACACCAGAATCTGTTCTTATTTGTATAAACGATTGGGCTTCCTCAATCAATATTCCTTCGTAGATCGAACCGTTTCTTAAGTATACTTTATAACCATCTCTTTCATCTGAAATTGTATTAAGCGGAATAACAGAAAGAATATTTTTTAAACGAGTACTTTCTTTTTTATCTAAGTGTTCCCACTTAATTTTTATGGTGCCATCATTATGCCAACATCTAACTTCAAATCCTTCGTCATCTGAAGAAACAATTTCTCCAGTCAGATAAGAACCGTTTTTTAATTGTATTGTTAATGCTAAAGAACTATTAGGTAAATTCAGATAGAAGATTATTAAGAAAACGAAAACTAATCTAACCATAATTACCCAAATAATTAATAAGCAATTTTTCTTCCGCATTCTTTTAAATAATGCTCAATTTCTTTAACAGATGTCATCTTAAATATATTATCTGATATTTTTTTTGCTCCGTCAAGAGTTATTGACCGAATATTTTTTTTAATTTCAGGAATAACGATTGGTGAAACACTAAATGTTTTCAGTCCCATTCCTATGAGTAGAATAGTATAAAGTTTATCGCCAGCCATTTCTCCACACATCGCAACTGACTTATTATGTTTCCTGCATTGTTCAATAGTATATTTTATCAGACGTAAAACAGACGGGTGACAAGATTGATATAAATAAGAAACTTTGTCATTTGCACGGTCTACTGCTAAAGTATATTGTATTAAATCATTTGTTCCGATACTACAAAAATCAATTTCTTTAATAAATATATCTATAGATATTGCTGCGGAGGGAATTTCTACCATCATTCCAATTTTAATATTCTCCCGAAAAGCCTTCCCTTCCTTTCTTAAATCATTTTTTACTTGTTCTAAAATAGTTTTTGCTTGTCTAATTTCATCTACAGTAGAAACCATTGGAAACATTATACTTACATTCCCATATTCAGAAGATTTTAGAATTGCCCGTAGTTGTGTCTTAAATAAAGACGGTTGTAGTAAAGATAGTCTAATGGCACGACACCCCAAAAAAGGATTTTTTTCTTCATCAGCATCAATAAATGGTTCTAATTTGTCTCCTCCTATATCAAGGGTTCTAATCACCACTTCTTTGTTTTTAAGAAGACTAACAACTTTCTTATAAGTTTCAAAATGCTCTTTTTCTGATGGCAGACAATTAGAGTTAGAGTATAAGAACTCTGTTCTAAATAACCCAATTCCTTGGCCGCCATACTTTAACACAGACTGGATTTCTTCCGGGAATTCGATATTAGCGTATAGTTTTATTTCGTGTCCATCTTTTGTTTGGGTAGGAAGGTTCTTTATTTCGGTAAGTAATTTTTTTTCATAGAAAGAAAATTGTTTTTCTA
>JAGUXE010000322.1 GCA_020061995.1 Ignavibacteriales bacterium
CGTGTGCTCTTCCGATCTAGATAGAAACGCCCTGCATAATATCAAAGACATTTTCATCTTTACTTCCATCGGGGGCGGTCTCTTTTTTCTTTGCGTTACCATGTAAATCAAGTATATAAATTTCATCAAAAGTTTCGAGGAGATGTTTTCTCATTTGTCTGTGAATAATTCCATCTAAGAAAGAATTATTTGTAATCATTGCAACAATACCGCTCCCATTCTTTTCGATATGGTGTTCGGCGTAACGGATAAATTTTATATAATCGTCAGATAGGGGCTGGATATTTCTTTCGTTCAAATCCTTCTTATAATGACTTATTAAGTTTGTAATCCATTCTCCTTTATTTGAAGAACTGACACTGTAAGGGGGATTACCGATAACAACCATTATAGGAGTATCATTTTTAATTTGGGCTGCTTCTTTAGATTCTTCGGCGATGCTTTCGGCAAAACCGAAACCGGTAAACAAATCAAGTTTATTATCGGCTTCTTCTAATGAGTTAGTAAGGTAAATCCCAAGGCGTTTATTAAAGTGTTTAAAACCGGTCGCTTTAAATGCCATACTGAGTTTTAGATGTGCAATAGTATATGGCGCCATCATAATTTCGAATCCATGAATACGCGGCAGTAAATCGTGATGAACGTAAGTCGTCCATCTTCCGATTTGTCCTGTCTCTTTTAAGTTTTGGTAAATATTAGTGATAACCGCACTTAAAAAAGTTCCGGTTCCAACAGCCGGATCAAGAATCTGAACTTTATGAATTCCGCTTTCTGTTTTAGTTGTATCGGCTAATCCGTTAATCAAACCAAATTCTTTTGAAAGAAGATAATCTACAGAACGGACAATAAATTTTACTACCGGTTGAGGAGTATAATAAGCACCTAATTTCTTACGCAGGTCAGCATCATATTCCCTCAAAAAATCTTCATAAAAGTGAATAACTGGGTCGGGACCTTCTTCAGTGTTTCCCCATGCGTCATCTTTAAAATACTGCTTCATTAATTCGGGTAAATTTGCATGAGAAAAAACTTCACACAGCTCATCGACAATAAACTCAAGGCGTTTGTCGAAATCGGGTCCCACAATATGATCGAAAAAATGACGAAGAAAAGGATTTGATTTTGGAACAAGTTCACGGGCTTCTCTGCGGGAAAAATTTTCCGGGGAAGTATCGTGGTATCGTGCAACAAACAATCCGTAAACTAAAGTTTGAGCATACATATCAGCAAAGGAGTCGTCGTTTAAATCGTGAACCAATAACTTTTGAAGAGTTTTATATATCTTTTTGATTTCGGAATTTTTTTCTGAATCATTTGAAAGAAACTGTAATAGATTATCACGAATACGTTGAGCTTTGCCTCCCATAATTTTAGCAAGATGAAGACCGTTTTTAATCGGTTCTTTTTGAGATTGGGTGAAGTCAACTAATGTTTTAGAAAGATGTTCAAAATTTTGAGGGTGGTAAGAAATGGTTCTTTTATGGATATCATAGTCGGCAATTTTAATCGGTTCATCATATCGCTGACCATTTCTGTAAAACCGGAATTCCAGGTAATCGGTAAGAACTAAATTCATATAACCGAAGTACCTTACCATTTGTTCGGATTTTTCAATTTTATCTAATGAAATGCCAATATCTTTTGTTTCGATATAAAGAATAGGTATATCAAACTTTAGAATAACAAAATCGGGTTTATTACCCCCCTTGGCTTTTGCATCATGATCAATAGCCGGAAAAGAAACAACCCTCTCAAAAATGGATTTCAGCAGAATTTCAAAATCTGTGCGGTATCCCATTTCGCTGGTTTCTTTTCGCTTAAACTTTTGCGAGATAGAATTAAGATAATTTTCAAAAATGTTATTCATAAGTCCAAACATAATAAAAATTAAAATACAGTTTTAGAGAATTATATGGAATAAATGAAGGTTCGTTCAAAATCAGAGGGCGAAAACTTCCGTCGGATGATCCATAATCATGCAAATAAAGTTTTTGTAAAATATTGGAATCATGTTTAACTTTATTCTTGAAAAAAGAGATTCATCACAATTAATATTATAATGCACACTCATCACCATGACCATATAGAAAAACTGAGCAAGAACCTTATAATCGCAATTCTACTTAATGCGGTAATCGTTATAGGCGAAATTGCAGGTGGAATAATAGGTAACAGTCTCGCACTCCTTTCGGATGCACTTCATAATTTAGGCGATTTGCTTGCGCTAATACTCAGTTTAGTTGCTTCAAAAATGGCTTTGAAAAAAGCAAACCCCAAAAGCAGTTTCGGATATATCCGCTCGGAGATAATAGTATCGTTCATTAATTCATCTGCTCTATTGCTAATTGGCGTATATATAATTGTTGAGGGTTTTATAAGAATTCAAGAACCTCAGGAAGTGCACGGAACATTGTTGATAATTGTTGCCGGAATAAGTTTCTTCGCCAATGCTTATTCATCATATCTTTTGCATTCTCAATCGAAAAAAGACCTTAATGCTAAAAGTTCATATCTTCATTTGATGTATGATGCAATTCATTCGCTCGCAATAGTTGTTGTGGGAGTTTTAATATTATTTTTCAACTGGACGGTTCTTGACTCTCTCACTTCAATCATTATTGGAATTCTAATGATTAAAAGTAGTTGGTCGGTTATTATGGAATCCGCAAATATTTTGAATGAAGGGACACCAAAAGAAATAAATCATGATGAAGTTCAAAAATATTTAGAATCGTTTCCCGAAATAAAAGGAATTCATCACCTTCACATCTGGAAATTATCGTCATCTTTTATTGCATTAAGCGTTCACATTACAGTAGAAGATCAAATGGTAAGTCAGGCATATCTAATAATTGATAAAATTGAAAAAGCTCTTGAAGAAAAATATGGAATAAATCATCCGACAGTTCAACTTGAAGCTGAGTTTGTCAACTGCAACGGTAAACCGTTGAAGATAGAATTTAGTGGTAAATAGTGAATTTTATTTTGATGGGAACTAAAATATCGTTTTGATTTTATCTCTATATTATTAGATTTGGAACATCAAAAATAAAAACTTATGAAAAATTTAAATAACACCGTTTGGCATCTTCATCACCATCAATTCTACTCATCATAGAGCACGGTATTACTTTAAATAATTAATTAAATATTATATTAAAACCCCGGCTCGACCGGGGTTTTTTAGTTTGGAGCATAAATGTTAAATGGAAATCTGAAGTTAGCTGTACAGAAAAAAGGGAGGTTATCTGAAAAATCTCTTCAACTTTTAAAAAGTTGCGGATTAGAAATTGAAGATTATTCCGAAAAATTATTAATATCTGCAAGAAATTATAAATTAGATATCCTTTTCTTGCGAGATGATGATATCCCGGAGTATGTACAGGATGGAGTTGCTGATATCGGAATAGTGGGCGAAGATGTCCTCTACGAGAGAGATGCAGAAACTAATGTTATTAAAAAACTTGGTTTTGGTAAATGCAGTCTTGCACTTGCTTTACCGGAGAACAAGGAATTGAACTCAATTAAAGATTTGCATGGTATGCGGATTGCTACTTCATACCCAAAACTGTTGAAAAAATATTTAGTAGAAAATAATATCGAGGCAAAAGTTGTTGAGATAAGTGGTTCGGTCGAAATAGCACCTTCACTGGGAGTCGCCGATTTAATTTGTGATCTCGTCTCGACAGGGACTACCCTCAAATTGAATAAACTGAAAAAATCATTTGATGTCTTCTCTTCCGAAGCAGTGTTAATTGCTAATAGAAAGCTCTTTGATAATCCTGATAAGAAAATTCTTATTGATAATCTCATTGTTAGGATGGATTCTGCTATTCAGGCAAAGCGTTCAAAATATTTAATGATGAATCTTCCGAAATCATCACTTAACATGATTAGTGAAATCATTCCGTCTTTAAAAAGTCCGACAATTGTTCCTTTAGCCGATGAGAGTTTAATAGCTGTTCATGCAGTAATCCCAGCAGATAAATTTTGGGATATTTATAAAGAGTTAAAAGATGCTGGCGCATCAGGTATATTATTATTACCAATCGAGAACATAATTTTATGAGAATACTTAATTCAAAAAAAATATCAAAGCGGAAAATAAAATCTCTTTTTTCTAGACCTTCAGAAAATAATTGTGATGTAAAAGCAGAAGTTGAACTGATTCTAAGTGAAATAAAAAGGAAGGGAGATAAAGCCGTCACTTATTATGCTAAAAAATTTGATGGTTTCACCGGACAAAATATCCTTACAACCAAGGATGAATTTATTGACGCAGAGAAACAAATTTCTACAGACTTAAAAAGAGGAGTAAAAGTTGCTTTTAATAACATTAAAAAGTTTCATAAATGTCAACTCCCTCTAAATTATACACTTGAAACGGTAAAAGGTGTTTCCTGCAGCAGAAAATTTTTACCGATTGAAAATGTCGGATTATATGTCCCGGGAGGAAATGCTGTATTAATCTCCACAATTTTGATGCTTGCAATTCCTGCCAAAATTGCCGGTTGCCAACGAATTATTTTGTCTACTCCATGCAAAAAAAACAAACTAGATCCTGCGGTACTTTATACCGCTAAACTATGCGGGATTAATGAAGTCTACAAAATAGGAGGCGCACAAGCAATCGGGATGATGGCATACGGGACGAATAAGTTTAAAAAAGTTAATAAAATTTTTGGACCTGGAAACCAATATGTTACTAACGCAAAAACCTTAGTAAGTATTGACCCTTCAGGCTGTGCAATTGATATGCCTGCAGGCCCGAGTGAGGTTTTGATTATAGCTGATACTTTTGCAAATCCAGAATATGTCGCCTCCGATTTAATCTCTCAAGCAGAACATGGTGAAGACTCCCAAGTGATTTTATTGACCGATAGTTTAAATTTTGCTCAAGCTGTAAATAAAGAGGTGATTGAACAACTCAAGAAATTACCTAGAAAGAAAATTGCGGAAAAATCTCTCAGCGCATCGTTTATTCTAATAGTTAAAGATATTAATGAGGCTATTGATTTAAGCAATGAATATGCCCCTGAACATTTAATAATAAATTTAAAGAGTTCTGACAAATATTTGAATCGAATTAATAATGCCGGTTCTGTTTTTATTGGTCAATACTCTCCTGAAAGTGCCGGAGATTATTCATCCGGGACAAATCATTCTTTACCGACTTATGGTTATGCTAAATCATTCGGTGGTGTTTCAGTAGAGATGTTTATGAAAGCTATTGTTTATCAAAAATTAACAAAAGCGGGATTAAAAAATATTAGTAGTTCAATAATTACATTGGCTGAAACAGAGCAATTGCACGGGCACGCCAATGCAATTAAAGTGAGGCTGAAAAATGAAAATTGAAAATTTAGTCAGGAAAAATATTCTTTCACTTAAACCTTACGTTGCAGCACGACATTCCCATACCATGGGACTATTATTGGACGCAAATGAAAATACTATCGGTTCAACATACAATGAATTTCAGAATTTGAACCTGAACAGGTATCCTGATCCCTACCAAAAAGAGTTGCGAAAATCAGTCGGTAAAATGTTGAATGTTGATGATGAACAGATTTTTTTTGGGGTTGGCTCCGATGAAATTATTGATTTGTTGATAAGAATATTTTGTGAACCTTCAAAAGATAGCATTATAGTATGTGAACCGACTTACGGAATGTATCGTGTTTGTGCAGATATAAATAATATTTATGTTATAAATATTCCTTTAAGCAATGAGTATGACGTTGATGATGCTGCCGTTATATCGGCTGTTGATAAGAATACGAAAATAATATTTCTTTGTTCTCCAAATAATCCGACAGCAAATATTTTGAGTAGAAAAAAAATATTAAATATTGCAATGAATGCTGATGTATTAGTTGTTGTTGATGAAGCCTATATTGATTTTGCTGATGGAACTGGATTACTTAAAGAAGCGGTGGAATATGAAAATATAGTTGTGATTAGAACATTTTCAAAAGCATGGGGTTTAGCCGGAGTACGATGCGGCTATTCTATCGGTTCAAAGTTTATAACGAATCTCCTATTCAAAATTAAAGCCCCTTATAATTTAAACAAACTAACTTCTCATGCAGTTGCAGCCGCTATACAAAATAAATTAATACATGATGAATTTATTGAGTTAATAAAAACGGAAAAAGAACGAATTGTAGATGAATTAAAACTAAACAAGAATATTATTAACGTCATAAATTCTGATGCTAACTTTATATCTTTTAAAGTAGAAGATCCGATTACGGTTTTTAATAAACTTGAACAGAATGGAATTATAATAAGAGATAGAAGCAATCAATTTAATTTTGGTGGTTATCTAAGGGTAACAGTAGGAACTAAATCTGAGAATGACCTCTTTCTATTAAATATAAGTAGGATATTAAAATGAAAGTTTTACTTAATCATAAGTTATTCGATTTGAAGAAAAAATATTCAAAAGGAATATTAAGTTCAATTATTTTGATTTCAAAAAAGAATCACCGAATATTTATCGATAATCTTGAGAGTGTGGAGAAGTCTTTTGTTGCCATTCTGAAAAACGAAAATATTAAACTGCGAAAAATCAACAAAGTCAAATCGGATTTGACTTTTAATGTTAAAGAGAATAGAGTTCTTGTGACCCAATTAAACGGATCGAAAGAATACTTTAACAATATTAGTAGTGCAGTACTTCATGTGATGAATCCCCAAAGAAAAGTTGAATTAATTCGTTCAACAAAAGAAACACATATAGCTATTAAACTAAATATCGACGGTAAAGGTAAATCGAAAGTTGAAACCGGAATTGGATTTTTCAACCATATGTTAGAGCAAATATCACGGCATGGTAATATAGATTTGGATATAAATGTAAGAGGAGATTTGTTAGTTGATGAACACCATACGGTTGAGGATACCGGAATAGCATTGGGAGAAGCAATAAAAAAAGGGATCGGTGATAAAGTTGGAATTAAGAGATACGGTTTTTTGCTTCCAATGGATGATTCCTTTGCAAAATGTGCAATCGATTTAGGTGGAAGAGCACATCTTAATTTTAAATGTAAGTTTGCGAGAGAAAAAGTGGGTGAATTCCCTACTGAACTTTGCAAGGAATTCTTTAAAGGTATTAGTATGGGTTTAAATGCTAATATACTTTTGGAAGCCAATGGAGAAAACGACCATCATAAAATTGAAGCTATGTTTAAATCTTTTGCAAAATCATTAAATGAAGCTTGTCGTTTTGATGAAAGAGCAACGGGAGCGCTGCCATCTACGAAAGGTTTATTATGATTGCTGTACTAGATTACGATACCGGAAATATTAAGTCAGTCCTTAATGCTCTTGAGGATCTCTCCGTTGATTATAAAGTAACAAATCTCGAAAAGGAAATTTGTGATGCTGAAAAAGTAATTTTTCCGGGTGTGGGAGAAGCCTCATTTGCAGTCAAAAAATTACACATGACTAATTTGTTTAATCTTTTAAGCATAATCAAAAATCCAATTCTTGGTATTTGTCTGGGTATGCAATTGTTATCTGATAAATCTGTTGAAGGAGATGTTACTTGTTTAGGTGTTATCCCGGTGACTACACAAAAATTCAATTCCGATAAGGTTAAGGTGCCTCATATGGGATGGAACAAAGTAAAAATTATTAGTGATTCAAAATTGTTTTCTGGAATAGCGGATAATTCATACTTCTATTTTGCACACTCGTATTTTGTACCTATGAATGAATTTACCGTAGGTACCTCCATGCATGATGAAGTTTTTACCTCTGTGTGTGAAAAGGATAATTTTTACGGAGTACAATTTCATCCTGAAAAATCAAGTGAACAAGGAATCAAACTATTAAGGAATTTTATCGAATTATGTTAATATTACCGGCAATTGATATTTATAACAAAAGAGTTGTTCGGCTTAAAAAAGGGAGTTTTGAAGAAGTCACTTATTATGATTTTACACCGCTCGAGATGTCCAAACAAATCGAAAGTAATCGATTTAAGTGGGTTCATATTGTTGATTTGGCTGCTTCAAAATCGGGCAGAATTTCCACACAAGAAATAATAATTGAGATTAAAAATAAAACTTCACTGGAGATTGAATTTGGTGGTGGCATTCGATCTGCCGAGCAAGTAAAAATGCTTTTTAAAATGGGAGTAAGTAAAGTAATTATTGGTTCATTGTCTATTGACAATAAAAAAGAATTTGAAAAAATTATTTCCGAAAATGATTCTAATAAAATTGTTATTGCAACTGATTCCGATAACGAAATTGTAAAAACTAACGGATGGACTAAAGAGAGCGGTATTGCAATCTATGATCATATTGAATACTGTTTGAGAAAAGGGATAGATACTTTTTTGTGTACCGATATTAAAAAAGATGGGATGCTCGCTGGTCCGAGCACTGAACTTTATATCAAAGTTAGTTCCAGATTCCCAGAGATTAAGCTGATTGCTTCAGGAGGGATTTCAAAATTGGACGATATTTATGATTTAGCGAGGAGAAATCTCTACGCAGTTGTGGTTGGAAAAGCAATTTATGAAAACAAAATTAAATTAGAGGAATTAGCATCAATTGGTAACTAAAAGAATAATCCCCTGTCTTGATGTAAAAGATGGGAGAGTAGTTAAAGGCACTAATTTTGTTAATCTAAGAGATGCCGGTTCAGCTGTTGAACTTTCAGAACGTTATTATAGTGAAGGGGCTGATGAACTTGTTTTTCTTGATATCACTGCAACTTTAGAAAAAAGAAAAACATTAATTGAATTGGTTCGAAATGTTTCAAAAGTTTTACGCATTCCTTTTACGGTCGGGGGCGGAATTTCAACGCTTGAAGATATTGATGCAGTATTAAACGCCGGCGCCGATAAAGTTTCATTAAACAGTGCAATAGTTAAAAATCAAAATCTAATTACAGAAGCAGCGAAAAGATTTGGAAGTCAAGCAATTGTTGCCGCCATCGATGTAAAAAGAATAGATTGCAACCAAAGAGTTTTTATTAAAGGGGGAAAAGAGGGAACTAATCTTGATGGCTTAGAGTGGTGTAAAATCGCAGCCGAATTAGGTGCAGGTGAAATATTATTAACCTCTATGGATAAAGATGGAACGAAGGATGGTTTTGATATTGAATTCTTAGAAAAGGTTGTTGATAATGTTTCTGTGCCTGTAATAGCGAGCGGTGGAGCCGGTTCCAAAGAACATTTCTTAGAGGCATTTACAAAATCAAATGTAGACGCTTGTCTCGCAGCATCACTTTTCCATTATCGCGAATTGGGCATCGCCAGTTTAAAAAAATATTTAATAGATAATAACATATTAGTGAGATTATAATGGATATATCCAAAATTAATTTTCAAAAACTTAATGGTTTGATTCCCGCAATTATTATTGATAAAAACACAGGGCAGGTTCTCATGCTCGGGTTTATGAATAAAGAAGCAATTGAAAAAACAATTGAATTAAAAAAGGTAACTTTTTTTAGCAGGACACAGAATAAATTGTGGACTAAAGGGGAAACCTCGGGTAATTATCTTGAGGTTTATTCATATAAAATGGATTGCGATTATGATACTTTGTTAGTAGAAGCAATTCCTTTGGGTAATACTTGTCATTCGGGTCAATATTCGTGCTTTAATCTCGAAAAGAACGAAATCCATTTTTTACACACATTGTTTGAACTTGTTCAAGAACGAAAAAATGATTTACCTTTTGATTCATATACGACTTCATTGTTCAAAGATGGTGCCGACAGAATAATTCAGAAGGTAGGTGAAGAAACCATTGAAACAATTATTGCAGCAAAAAACAGAGATAAGAATGAACTTATTAATGAAACCGCAGACTTAATTTTCCATTTGTTTGTAATGCTGTCTGAACAGAATGTCAATTTGAATTCTGTTGTCCAAAAACTGATTGAACGACATAGTAAAAAGTAAAAACTAGCACCAGCCTGATTTTATTAACACTATTTTTGTGTCATAACTCTAATGGCTTTTAACAATAGTTTAATAGACAGAATCAATTTGTTATAGTTTAAAATATAATGAATATTTAGTTGCTTAAATTTTGATAAACCATTACTCAGAGAGATTTATTTGGAGACAAAAAACAAAATAGCAGAAATACCTCAACTTTATCGTTATCTCTATTTGATATCAGGGTTCTTGTTGGTCGGTATCGGAATTCTCGGAATATTTCTTCCCCTTCTTCCCACAACGATATTTTTAATACTTGCTTCTGCCTGTTTTATGAAAAGTTCACCTCGTGCAAATGAATGGTTAAAGAGTAATAAATACCTCGGTCCTTACGTGAAAAATTATCAAGAGAAAACGGGACTGACGATAAACCTAAAAATTATAAACATAATTATTCTTTGGATTTCGATCTCCATCTCCGCATTTTATCTTACAGAAGAACTTTATCTGAGATTAATACTTGCAGCTATTGCAGTTGGCGTAACAATTCATCTTATATTGATTAAAACAAAAAAGGATTAATCACTTCATTATTTTTGAAGTAACGCAATTATATTGAAAAATAATTGAAATCTTTCCCCTCTGCATTGAAATCCTGATTGAACTTTCTTAAGTTAGCCTATCTATTTATTTACTATATATAAAAATCGTATGAAATTATCAGACCTATTATCAGATAAATTTATAATTCACAATGTTGAAGGGGAATCAAAAGAGGAAATCATAGATGAACTCGTGGATCTTTTTAAAGATGATCCAAGGGTAATAGATCTTGAAAAAGTAAGACACTCCGTTCACGAGCGTGAAAAAATTATGTCCACCGGTGTCGGTAAAAATTTTGCAATTCCGCACGGCAAAACAGATGCTGTAAGAGATATTCTTTGTGCTTTTGCAAAGAGCGATAAACCGATTGATTATCAAGCTCTTGACGGACAACCTGTTTATTTATTCTTCTTACTTATCGGTAAAGATAACCTCGTAAGCCTTCACATTAAGTTATTAAGCAGAATTTCCAGAATGATGACTAAAGATCATTTCCGCGAAAAATTACTTGCTGCAGTAAACAAAGATGAAATAATTGCGTTGTTTAAAGAAGAAGAAAATTCCTATTTCGAATTATAAGTTGAATTTTTATGATTAAAGCTGTTACCGGTGCAAAAGATATTCTGCCATATGATATTCACAAATGGTATTTTATCGAAGAGCTCATTAGGAAGTTTTTTTCGAACTTTAACTACAAGGAAATCCGCACCCCTATTTTTGAGGAAACGCCTGTTTTCTCACGTGCGATTGGTGAAGAGACTGATATAGTTTCAAAGGAAATGTATACTTTCCTTGATCGTAGCGAAACCTCGATTACTTTAAAACCTGAAATGACGGCTGCTGTTGTCCGTGCTTTTATTGAGCATTCACTTGGAAACTTACAATCCTTAAACAAACTTTTTTATATTTCACCGATGTTCAGACAGGAACGCCCGCAAGCCGGACGCTTGCGACAATTCCATCAATTTGGTGCTGAAGCCATTGGTGGTTTATCACCTTTACTCGATGCTGAAATTATTATTATTGCCTATTCGATAATTCAAAAACTCGGGTTAAAAGAATTCAATTTAAAAATAAATTCTCTGGGAATTCCTGAATCACGCGAAAAATATAAAGCAATTCTAAGTGAATATTTAAGCACCCATTTTGATTCTCTTTCAGAAGAAAGCAAGAAACGATTTCATAAAAATATTTTAAGAATATTTGACAGTAAGAGTCCTGAAGATCAAGAAATTCTAAAACATGCTCCTTATTTAATAGATCACCTTGATGAAAGTAGTTTAGAACATTTTAATATTGTTAAATCCATTCTTGACGATAATAAAATTCCGTATGAAGTTGATCCGGCTCTAGTTAGAGGGCTTGATTACTATACACATACGACATTCGAAATTGTAAGTGGAAGTGTCGGTTCACAAAGTGCGCTCTGCGGTGGAGGAAGATATGATAATCTTATTGAGCAACTTGGTGGTAAACCAACACCGGGTGTCGGTTTTGCTGCAGGAATTGAGCGTCTTATTTTAGCCATAGAAAATGAAGGAGTTCTTATAAATGAAGAACCTCCAATTGATGTTTATTTTGTTCTAATAGATAAAGATAAATATTTATTGATTTCAAAGTTTGCAAATGGATTACGAAATGCCGGTCTTAAGGTTGAACATGATTATCTTCAAAGAAGTATCAAAGCACAAATGCGAGAAGCGAATCGAGAGAAAGCTAAATTTGTAGTTTTTGTAGGTGGAGATGAGTTTGCAAAAAATTTATTTTCAGTTAAAAATATGTCGACCGGAGTTCAGACAGAAATTCCTATTGAAGATTCATTGATTTCATTAATAACCACGATTAAAGGCAATTAAAATGCCGTTACGCAAACCTGACGAAGTTCCTAAAATTCCAAAATCGAGAAAAAAATCGATTGAAAGTTTGAAAAATACTACTCCCGGAATAAAAGAGGGGGAGCCTGAATATCGTGTGTTCGTCTACTTTAAATATGATAAAGTGCAGAAGAAGCAGTTTTATGTAATATCAGTAGAGACGGTAAAAGAGTTTTCAGCTCTCAACTATGAAATCTCTGTTGATGTAAATAAAGCCAAAGATTCTATTGATATAAGCCTACGAGGATTGAATACGAGAATGAGTTATCTAGTAAAACCGCAACCTGCACATACTGATCTTTTCTTTGAAGAACTTTTCGGGAAGTATACAGTTAATATTATTAAGCAAGACGGAAGTATTAATGCCGGACTTTTCGAATTCAACATTTTCAAAAAAGAAATTAATTTACTTCGTGAAATTGTGGTAAAGAAAAAAAATAATCGCAAATTCTGCAGTTTTGCTACTGAACCAAATTTGTATTCTTTTAAGGAAGATTGAAATGTTTCCAGAAATTGTTACAATAGGTCCCTTTACTGTTTATAGCTACGGATTAATGCTCGGCATTGCATTTATTACGGCGAGTATGATTCTCTCAAAAGAATTTGAACGAAAAAGTTTAACAGCGAATTTTGCAACTGAAATCACTCTGTTGGCAATGATATTTGGAGTTGCAGGGAGTAAACTTTTTCATCTTTTTGAAAATTGGTCTGAGTTTTTAAATGACCCTATCGGAATGACTTTCTCTGCAGGGGGATTGACTTTTTATGGAGGACTAATTGTCGCTACACTTAGTATTTACATCTATGCAAAAAAGAAAAAGATTTCCTTCCTTTATGTTGCAGATGCTGCTGCTCCATCTTTAGCGATTGCCTACGGAATCGGTAGAATTGGCTGTCATTTAGCAGGTGATGGAGATTATGGAATTCCGACTACTTTGCCTTGGGGAACAAATTATGAAAATGGAATTGTTAAACCTTCAAGAATGTTTCATGGAAGTGAATATGCTGCAGGTTTTCCAGATGGAATTTTACCGGATAATACACCACTTCACCCAACTCCAATTTATGAGTTTTTAGTTGCACTCTTAATATTTTTTATCTTATGGAAATTGAGAAAAAGTGATTGGGTTCAGGGAAGATTATTTATGATATATTTAATCCTTTCCGGAACTGCAAGATTGTTGGTTGAGTTTATTCGATTGAATCCGAGAATACTTTTTGGACTTTCAGAAGCACAACTGATTTCATGTGGATTAATAATAATTGGTATTGCTGCTTCAGTTTACTATTGGAAACATCCTGAACTGAAAAAATTTGTTCCAATCCCGATAAAAAATCAGAATGATAAAAAGAAGAAATCCCCTTGAGAAATCTGCTTATCGGAAGAAAGCCTGTACTTGAAGCCCTTAATGCCGGTGAAAAATTGGATGCAGTTCATATTCTGTTCGGGCAAACAGGCGGAGTAATTAATGCAATTCAAATTGCTGCAAAAAAAAATAGTATCAGATGTGTAATTACATCACCGGACAAATTTAAATTACTAACAACAGACCCGAATACTCAAGGTGTAATTGCGGTTAAACAAAACTTTAGATACTATACAATTCAAGAAATAGTCGAAACTATTCCCGAAGAGGAAATACCTTTCTTGTTAATTTTAGATTCAATTCAGGATCCCCATAATCTTGGTGCAATTTTACGGACAGCAGAATGTTCAGGAGTGCATGGAGTTTTAATTACTAAACACAATTCTGCTCCTTTGAGTGAGACTGCTGTTAAAGTTGCAGCGGGAGCAACAAGTCTATTGAAAATCTGTATGATAAATAATTTAGCTCAGTCGATTAAAGAATTGAAAGCATACGGAATTTGGGTTGCAGGGTCAACTCTTGAAAATTCAAAAAATCTTTATGAATTCGATTCTAAACTACCGCTTGCAGTAATTGTCGGAAACGAAGAAAAAGGTTTAAGAAAATTAACAGCCGACAATTGTGATTTCCTCCTCAAAATTCCAATGACGGGAAAGCTTCAGTCATTAAATGTTTCCGTTGCGACGGGAATTATTCTTTTCGAATTGCAGCGTAAAAGACTTCACGCCGATTAATATAGCTTTTTTTTGAAAGTCTCATTCAAAAGGGTTAATTTTATTAACACATTAAATTATTTTTTAGGTAAATGATGAACAATCTTAAAGAAATTATTCCCGCAATTAGGACAGAAAATATTACTTACGCTGTTCGTGATATTGTAGTTTTAGCAAATGAAGTCGCAAAGTCCGGTAAAGAAATGTTATATCTCAATATCGGTGATCCTAACATCTATGATTTTGAACCACCCAGACATTTAGTAGAAGCAACTTATAAAGCAATGCTTGAAAATCGAAATGGTTATTCACCTTCTTCGGGAATTAAAGAAGCTGTTGATGCTATCGAAAAAGAGGCAAACAAAAAAGGAATCGATAATGTGCTCGATATTTTTGTTACAACCGGTGCAAGCGAAGCAATTGATATATGCCTTACAGCCCTTGTAAATGAAGGGGAAAACGTATTAACTCCAACACCAGGTTACCCGCTTTATACAGCAATTCAAAGTAAACTTCAAGCGTATGAAAATCCATATTATCTTGATGAAGCAAACGGTTGGCAGCCCGATATCGAAGATATAAAAAGTAAAATAAATGATAAAACTAAAGCTATAGTTTTAATTAATCCGAATAATCCGACCGGGTCACTTTATTCAAAAGAGATTTTACAACAGATTATTGACTTATCACTTGAACATAATCTTGTAATTTTTGCTGATGAGATTTATGATAAATTATTATTCGATGGTAAAAAGCATATCTCGGTTGGCTCAATGAATAAAGATGTTTCGTGCATAACTTTCGGCGGGTTATCAAAAAATTATATGGTCCCGGGATTCAGAATCGGCTGGGGAATAGTAAGCGGAAGAAGAGAAATTCTTAAAAACTATATCGAAGCAATAAACAAAATTCTAAGAGCCAGACTTTCTGCAAATCACCCTGAACAGTACGGAATTAAAATTTCACTCGAGGGGGATCAAAGCCACCTTACCGAAGCGATTAAAAAATTAGAAAAAAGAAGAGATATAACTGTTGAAATGCTAAATGCAATTCCCGGTATTTCTTGTGTTAAACCTGAAGGAGCATTTTACGCATTCCCACGGCTTCATATGGAATACGAGGATAGTAAGTTTGTTTCCGAATTAATTCGTGAAACGGGAGTTGTAATAGTTCCCGGAAGCGGTTTTGGACAAGTCCCCGGAACTCAACATTTTAGAGTTGTTTTCCTTCCGAATGAACAAATATTAACTAAGGCATATAATAATATCGCTACATTTTATGCTGCATATCTTGAAAAAATGAAAAAATAATTCTTCTTTTAATGACTGTCTGATTTCAAATCAGACAGTCATTTTTACCACAAAATTTGTCATCCTCAAAAACCACATTCCTTGATTAGCTATATCACTTTATCTATATTTACAAGTTAAAATTTTGAAAGTAGGATATTAAAGCTATTGAGTGAAATACGAATTACAGAGTTAGAGAACGGAATTAGAGTTGTCACTGAGAAAATTCCATACTTGCAATCATTTTCTTTGGGATTCTGGTTTAACGTAGGAACCCGCGATGAAAATTTGCATAACAATGGCATTTCTCATTTTATTGAACATATGCTATTTAAAGGAACAAGTAAAAGAACGGCTAAGCAAATTTCCGATTCTATTGAAGCCTATGGTGGATATTTAAATGCCTTTACTTCAAAAGAACATACTTGTTTCTATGGACGCGGATTAGCTAAGAATATTGAACGTACTTTTGATGTAATTTCAGATATGGTTCAGAACCCTTTATTTAAAGAGAGCCATATTAAAAAAGAATCTGGCGTAGTTGTAGATGAATTGCTTGATATTCACGACAATCCTGAAGAATTAATCTTTGATAAATTTGAAGAAATATTATTTAAAGGCTCATCCTTGTCCTTTCCGGTTATCGGGAAAGAGAATAATATTAAAAGGTTTACTTCGACCGAGTTACACGATTTTCATAATAAGCATTATGGGAATAAAAATCTTCTCATATCTTGCTCAGGTGCAGTAGAACATGATAAGATTGTGGAACTAACTAGGAAATTTGTTCTGAACAAAAGAGACTCTAAAGGGAAACGAAAATTTCAAAATATTATTCAGCAGCCTTTTGTAAAAGTAATCGAGAAAGAAATACAGCAGGTTCACTGTATAATCGGTCGCACGGCTTATGGTTATAAAGATGAAGAGAGATTAATATTAAATATGCTCTCTAACTTGATTGGGGATGGAAGCAGTTCACGATTATTCCAGGCTGTAAGAGAAAAACTAGGAATTACATATCAGATTAATTCCTTTGTTAACTCATATTTTGATACCTCAGCATTTGGAGTATATTTTTCAACGAGCGAAAAATATGTTGAAAAGGTCTTATCAATTGTTTCCAAAGAATTGAAAAAATTAACAGAAGCAAAAGTACCTGATAAAGAACTTAAAAGAGTTAAGGAATATTTAAAAGGAAGTATGTTGTTGAGTTTGGAAAATACTTCGAACCGAATGATTCGTATTGCCAATTCAATGCTCTACTTCAACAAAATTATTTCTGTTGATGAATTAGTAGAAAAAATTGATACCGTTACATCAGATCAACTTTTACAATTAAGTTCTCAATTATTAAAAGAAGATGAATTAGCCCGATTAATAATCAGGGCAAAAAATAATAGTGCAAAAGCAGCATAGTTAAACTATAGGATACAGATATGCCTAAAATAATTATTGACGGAAAAGAAATTGAATTTCAACCCGGTCAAACTATAATTCAAGCCGCAAAGGATCACGGAATAGATATTCCACATTTCTGCTGGCATCCTTCATTATCAGTCTCGGGGAACTGCCGTGTTTGTTTAGTTGAAGTAGAAAAAATGCCGAAGCTGGTAATCGCTTGTGCAACAATAGCTGCAGATGGAATGGTTGTTCATACTCAATCAGAAAAAACATTGAGTGCAAGAAATGCTGTTATGGAATTTATTCTGATTAATCATCCACTCGATTGTCCGATTTGCGATGAAGCGGGTGAATGTAAACTTCAAGATTATACATATCAACATAGCGTTGGTGAAAGCCGCTTTACTGAAACAAAGCAGCATAAGGATAAACGTGTTGAGTTAGGTCCCTATGTAATGTTTGACGGTGAAAGATGTATCTCATGTTCACGATGTATTCGTTTCTGTGATGAAGTTGCGGGGGAAAATCAATTGACTTTTGTTAAAAGAGGAGATCGTGTAACAATTGTAACTTTTCCGGGGAAACAACTTGACAATCCTTACTCATTAAACGTAACGGATATTTGTCCTGTGGGAGCTTTAACCAATCGAGATTTTAGATTTAAGTCTCGTGTTTGGGAGATGTCGTCAACAAAAACAATTTGTAACGGTTGTTCGCGAGGTTGCAATACTGATATGTGGGTACGTAGTAATGAAATACTTAGACTTACACCTCGCCAAAATGATAGTGTAAACAGCTATTGGATGTGTGACCGGGGACGATTAGAAACATTTAAATTTGTCAATCAAGAAGATCGTGTAAATGGTCCTCATCTTCGACGTGAAGGGAAATTAACTAAAGTTGGTTGGGATGAAGTTTTTGCAGCTTCAGTTTCAGAGTTAAAATCTTTTAATAAAGATGAAGTAGCATTTATCGGTTCAGCATTCTCAACGGTGGAAGACAATTTCTTGTTTAGTAAATTTGCTAAATCTGTTTTCGGTTCAAAGCATATTGATTTCCCCAGACAAATAATTTCCGGTTCAGGTGATAATATTCTTATTAAAGAAGATAAAAGACCAAATTCATTCGGCTCAGAACTAGTAGGAATAAAACCTGCAATATCAGGAATGGACTTCAATCAAATAATGAAAGCAGTTGAAGACGGGAAAATTAAAGCTCTTTATGTAGTTGAAGAAGATCTTATTGAATTAAATCCTGATTATGAAAATGCAATTGCAAAACTCGATTTATTAATTGTTCATGCAACGAATTTTAATAAGATGACAAAATATGCCAATATTGTTTTTCCTTCTTCAACTTATGCTGAAAAAAATGGCACATGGGTAAATTTTGAGGGGCGGGTTCAAAGAATTCATCCTGCCGTTTCAACATTTGATCTTGACAGAAGTTTGGATGGAATGTCAATGAGCAGATTAGATAAATTCGGAACTGAATACGACAGTTGGGGTAAAGTTAAAAAAGCAGACGCACGATCTACCTGGCGAATTTTGTCAGGTTTGGCAAATGCTTTCGGTACAAAATATAAATATACAATGGCTGAAGAAGTATTCGCCGATATTGCAAAATCAATCGATTCATTCAAAGATATAGATTACGATCTTATCGGTGAACTCGGAGCTCAATTAAAAGTAAAAACTCATACAGCAAAAGTCTAAAGGGATATCTGAAAATGGGTATATTAGAAATAGTAGTAATAACTCTAATAAAAATTCTAATCATTGTAACTATTATGTTACTTACAGTTTCATACCTGGTTTACTTTGAGAGAAAGATTAGCGCATGGACACAAAATCGTGTTGGTCCTAATCGTGTAGGATATGCCGGTTTATTGCAGCCTTTTGCCGATGTATTTAAACTTTTACTAAAGGAAGATATTGTCCCGGATGCAGCAAACAAACCGATTCACACTTTAGCACCGATAATGGCTTTGGTAATTGCCTTTGGAACTTATGCTGTCATTCCGATTGGACCGGCTGTTGAAATGTTTGGGTATAATATTCAATTGGTAGTAGCTGATGTTAATATCGGGATTTTATATGTGTTAGCTTTGACCTCAATCGGAGTTTATGCAATTACATTTTCCGGTTGGTCTTCAGGAAGTAAGTATTCGTTACTTGGCGGGGTACGTTCTTCAGCACAAATGATCTCCTATGAAATTTCAATGGGCTTTTCGGTTGCAGGAGTTTTACTCTTCTCTGAATCATTAAGACCACTTGATATTGTTGCTTCTCAAAGCGGATGGATGTGGAACGCTATTATTCAGCCAATCGGATTTATAACATTTGTCGTCTCTTCCTTTGCTGAGACTAACAGATTACCTTTCGATCTTCCAGAAGCAGAACCTGAGTTAGTGGGTGGTTATCATACTGAGTATAGTAGCATGAAATTTGCTGCCTTCTTTCTTGCCGAATATGCAAATATGATTATTGCGAGTGCATTAATTGTTACACTTTATTTGGGTGGGTGGCAAGTCCCTTATATTGAAATGGTAGGACTATCAGCCGGATTTACCGCCCTGATTCAAGTCGCCGCATTTTTTGTAAAAATGGGAGCTTTGCTGTTTTTCTTTATTTGGGTTCGATGGAGTTTACCAAGATTTCGTTACGATCAATTAATGAATATAGGATGGAAAGTGATGTTCCCGCTTTCTTTAATTAATTTGATTTGGGCGGCAATTTTAGTAATGATATTTAATTAATAATAGGATTTACGATGATTAAGAAGAAGAGACTAAAAGATTTAACTTTATTGGAAAAGTTATACATTCCTGAAATAGCAAAAGGAATGTCCCTGACCTTCCAAAATATGTTTCGCCCGGCTTTTACAATGGAATATCCCGAAGTAAAATTTATTCCCCCTGCATCCTATAGAGGAAGACCGGTTTTGGCTCTTGAAGAGAATGGGGAAGAACGTTGTGTAGCATGTGGACTTTGTGCCAGAATTTGTCCTGCTCTTGCAATTGAAGTTCAAGCTTCTGAAACGGAAAGAGAAAAAGAACGATTTCCGGAAAAATTTGAGATCAACATGCTAAGGTGTATTTTTTGTGGATTTTGTGAAGATGTTTGTCCCGAAGAGGCAATTTTAATGAGTAAAGATTATGAACTTGCCTTTTCAAACCGTGAGGATGCGATTTTTGGAAAAGATAAATTACTTACACCGGTCAGCAAATTGAAAGACCGGATTGAGTTTTTGCGACAATATAAATAGTTGCACTCTAACTAATTTAGTTTTATCTTTTTATTAAGATGAAAATTATTTTTTACATAATGCTCGTAGTTTCTGTTTTTAGTAATCTAAAGGCTCAAGAAGTTACGAGCATTTTGCTTTTTGCACCGAAATCGATAAACCAATCTTTACCTTTTGAGATTGCATTTGTCGGAGAAATTAAAGATGATTCTTTAAGTATGATGGAAGTTAATTTTGGCTTCGACCAATCTGTTAACTTTATTGAAGCAAAAGTTATTTCTTCTACACAAAGAGCTAAAATAGCATTTGTAAAAAATCAATCTTCCGATCAAAAAGGAAATTGGTTTAATGCAACAATCAACTTTAATGATTATGATCTTAGAAAAGGTTCATCATTTCAGATTTTAATCTCATTATCTACTTCGGCTCAAGAGCTAATGACAGTCAATTCATACTTGACACTGATAAAAAGGAATAATCAACGATTTTATTTTCCGGAAAACTCACATAATGGTAATAAATCAGCTAAAATTTATCTGACTGAAAAAATCGACATCAATAAACAATTTAAAAAAGGGATTAAAGCTGCTTCATTGACTAAGAATAGTTCCCTTATTACTTCCTCAGCAATAAGGCAAAATGGAGTTTTGACTTTAGACTGTTGGTTAAAGTTTAATGATTTTAAGGAAACATTCCTTACAATCTATGGAACTGATCAAAAGCATGAAATGATAGCTTTAGGTCTGAATGAAAATCGGTTTTTAACATTCTATGACAACCTTCGGCATTTGCAATTTTTCAAAAAAGGATTTGTTTCTCGTAAAGTTTGGAATCACTTCATTTTCGAATTAAATATTAATGAAAAGACTTTTAACTATTATCTTAATGGTGAAAAGATTGCTCAGAGCAGAATCAACTATTCATTTCCGGGGAAAACATTATCCTTGGAGTTTGGAAATGATTTCGGAGGTTCATTTTTAGTTGAAAATTTGCGTCTATCAGAGAGCTATGATGTAAATTCATATTCGACAATATCAAAATCAAAGAATAACGACTATTCACGTCTTGACAGTATTAATGTTTTAGCATTCTCTAATTTTGACAATTCCGTTATCGACGAAAGCGATAAAGTGAAATTCAAATCAACAAATCTGACATTTGTAAGATCGGATGCTCCAATCTATTCTGTTGTTCCTGAGTTTAATGTAAACCTTACAAATACAGGATGTAAGTTGGATTGGACAGCTTCAGATATTAATAGTATTAGTTATTTCCAAGTGGAGAAGTCAGTAAACGGAATTGATTTTCGTCCTATTGCTCAGGTATTAACAGAACAAAATAGTGGAGAATATAGTTATTACGATAGCGATAATGGGGCTTCAACACTCTACTATAGAATTAAACAAATAAATATTGACGGCTCTTTTGTTTACTCATCAAGCAGCAAAGTTGGCAGGGGTAATGTTCAATCATTTTTAGTTGCACCAAATTATCCAAACCCATTCAATCCGAAAACATTGATAAAAATTTCAATTTATGAAGATTCTCAAGTGAATGTTATTGTCTATTCGTTAGAAGGTAAAGAGATACAGAGATTACAAGAGGGAGAGTTAAAAAAAGGGGAATATCAATTCGAATTTGATGGCTCACTATTGCCTTCAGGAATTTATTTGTACACAGTTACAACTCCGTTTTTTAGTCAAACCAAAAAGATGATTCTGGCGAAATAAGATTAATTATTTTCCTTTATAAAGAAATTGTTCAGCAAAACTCAATTGAAAGAATAAAATGATTTCTAAAGTTATTTCTAGCGCAACTTTTGGTATTGATGCCTATCTTATTGAAGTCGAAACAAATGTTGAAAAAGCTGTCCCCGGATTTATTATTGTCGGTTTACCCGATAACGCAGTTAAAGAGAGTAGGGAAAGAGTTTCTGCGGCGATTAAGAACAGCGGATTCAAATTTCCAATTCAAAAGATTACTGTAAATCTTGCCCCTGCTGATATTAGAAAAGAGGGAAGTTCATTCGATCTGCCGATTGCAATTGGGATTTTAGCGGCTACAGATTTGGTGAACAGTGACATGCTCGAAGACTCAATTCTTTTGGGAGAATTGTCACTCGATGGCGTTTTACGCCCGATCAAAGGAGCGCTTCCAATTGCAGTAGAAGCGAAAAAAAATGGAATTAAAAGAATACTATTGCCTCTCGACTCAACAAAAGAAGCTTCAATTGTTGAAGGTATCGAAGTATATGGATTCGAAAATCTTTCTCAAGTCGTCAATTTCTTAAATGGCGATTCGGATATAAAACCGGTTTTTACAAATAGAGATGAAATCTTTTCTGTTGAAAATTCATATCATCTTGATTTTAGCGATGTAAAGGGACAAGAAAATGTTAAACGAGCCCTCGAAGTTGCAGCAGCAGGGGGACACAATATTTTAATGATTGGACCTCCCGGTTCAGGAAAAACAATGTTAGCTAAAAGATTGCCCTCAATTCTTCCACCACTTAGTTTTGAAGAAGCACTTGAAACAACCAAGATTCATTCCGTCGCCGGTATTTTATCAAAAGACCAGGCATTAATAGTTGAACGACCTTTCCGAAGCCCACACCACACAGTTTCAGATGCTGCATTAGTTGGAGGAGGATCATTCCCTCGTCCTGGAGAAGTTTCATATGCACATCACGGAGTTTTATTTTTGGATGAACTTCCTGAGTTTAAGAAAAATGTTCTTGAGGTAATGCGTCAACCATTGGAAGACGGTCGTGTGACGGTAAGTCGATCAAAAATGTCTTTGGAATTTCCGGCGAATTTTATGCTGGCTGCAGCGATGAATCCATGTCCTTGTGGTTTTTTTACTGATCCAAATCGTGAATGCTCTTGTGCTCCGCCTCAAATTCAACGATATATGTCAAAGATCTCGGGACCTCTTTTAGATAGAATTGATATTCATATAGAAGTTCCTGCTGTTAAATACAAAGAATTATCTTCAGATGTGAAAAGCGAGAGTTCAAGTGATATTAGAAAAAGAGTTATCAATGCAAGAATGATTCAACATAAACGGTTTGAAAATCATCCACACATATTTAACAATGCTGATATGGGGTCAAAGGAAGTTCGTCATTATTGTAAATTAGATTCAGGTGGAACCGAACTTCTAAAAATGGCGATGACAAAATTGGGCTTATCGGCTCGTGCTTATGATAGAATTCTTAAAGTGAGTAGAACCATTGCCGATTTAGAATCATCAATTAATATTTTGCCTCAGCATATTAGCGAAGCAATTCAATATAGAAGTCTTGACCGTGAACTATGGAAATCTTAAAGAATTATTCTAAAAATAATAGAGATATTTTACCTTAACAATTGCAGCACGCTGTGCTAACTCTAATTTATTCTCAAAAACATTTCCATTAACCAGAACTGAATTACGTACATTCCCTTCACTATAAGCAAAGTAAATCCAGCTTTTAGGGGAGAAATTATACGAGAACAAAAATCCTATTAATATTCGTTGAAGCTGATTGGATGAATGTGTATAGACATTATCAACATATATTCGCATATTTAAATCGTTAACCGGTGTAATCGAAATAAACGGTCGACTGTTATATGTGATTTCTTCCAAATCACCATTTGGTTTTTCTTCAACAATCATATTGAATTCATTACCTATGCCTAAAGTGGGAATAATTTTCCAACTGAAATAATTACCGAACCAATAATCATTTGCCAAATAATCTCTATAAAAATTATAAACTCGTTCATAACCGCCCCAGATGTTTAGATTCCAATTTGGATTAGGGTTGATCCATGAACTCAAATTAACATCATAACCTGAATATTCGATATCCAAATCTTTCTTTTTGCCGTAACTTGAATTCACTTCGAATCCCCAATTAGAACGGAAATTCATATTGAAACCTCCAACCCAAAATTTATCCACATAATCATCATCCTTTGTCCAATCCCATCCTGGTCCTGTGTAAGAGGTAATCTGTTTTAATTCACCGGTTTCAAAATACCACATTGGACCTGTAAGCAGGAGACCATTTGAGTTTCCCCGCCATGGTACATATCCGACATCTCTAATGTTAAAATTCTCACCAATGTATCGAGCACGCGCGAGAACCAACCAATCTTTAGTGACCATATTGAATCCCGTTGAGTATGCAAAATCAGTTTTGTCTTTATTGATTGAGTGAGCTAGTTGATAAGCAAGCTGCCAATCTGAATCACGAATAGCTCCATCAATATCCACAACACCACTTACTCCTGACGAAGTATGTTTTCCTGCATATAAAATACCGACCGATGAGTTTTCAAAAATCTGCTTTTTTAATCTTACCGATGTGAAATATGCATCCGGTTCAACATGTAAACTATCATCCATCATGAATTCAGCACGACCGGTTTTTGCAACAAATCCGCCATACTCCCAATCATCACTTCTTCCAAAAATTTTAGAACCAACTTGTAATGGAACTGCACTCCCATCAGGTAGACTTTTACCTATTCTTCTTGAATAAAAAAGTTCTAAAGGTCTGTAGAAACCTGAATTACGGTCTCGCCCGGAAGCCATAAAAACTTCATTCCCTTCAGTAAAGAAAGGACGTCTTTCGGAAAAATAATTTTCATAACGACTTAGATTAAAACTGTATGGGTCGGCTTCAATTTGTGCAAAATCAGGATTTGCGGTGAACTGAAGTGTCAATTTTTTTGACGGATTATAAAATAAATCGATGCCGGCTTCTGGTTCAATTTTATACTTGTTGTTCGATGTCAATGTTGCTTTAGAAATAGCAACAGGATAAATCTCAAGATTTAATCCTTTGATCGAAGGTTTGAAATCATTAAAAATCAATTTGCCAAACTTAGAAATTCTTTGTCCTTCATTTTCTTTGTAAGAACAGAGATAGATATCTTCATTTTTTTCGGGAATCCATCTATCTATATCTAAACCCCATTCAAAAAGATTTTCATCATATTGGATTGACTTATAGGGTATTTCAATTTCAATTACATAACCCCAATCATAGATTTTTGCTTGAGACGACCAAATCCCATCCCAACTGTAATCTCGATTTCTGCCATCATCGAGCAAACGGGAATCCATTCGAACACCTGATGCACTCACTGCGAATTTATAAGCTGTATTTTTATCACCAAAAGTGTCCAACATTAATGAAATAACATCCCCGGTAAATTGATCATGAGTACCTCTGTTAGCCTGAATTGGCGAAAATTGAGAGTAACATATCATTAGATAATAGAGTGAATTTGAACTAGTCAATATTTTTGCCACAGTTCGTTCTGATGGAACTTGATTATTATATGGTGCGAATTGAATGAATGAATCGATTGAGTCTGCTGAATCCCAAATTTTGTCGATAACTCCATCTATATAAATTGTTTCGTCCGTCACTCTGGCGTTTAACACCTTTTCGTTGTTTTGAGGAAATGATTGAGAAGTTATAACAGATAGTATTATGAGTAAATAAAAATATTTCATACGCTCATTTAGTTTGTTTTAAGGTTTAATAACTTGCGTGCAAAATAATAAATTATGCCCGAATTAAATTCATAATTGGATGAGTGGCAATTTTTCCGAAGTGATGGGTGATAAAGTTGTGTCTGTCCAGTGTTCCGATTTATTTCTTGAAATACTTTTCTATTAAATTTAGTAACTCTGCTTTTTTAAATGGTTTTGAGATATAATCATTGCATCCGGCTTCAATAGCTTTTTCCTTTGCACCTGATAAGGCAAAAGCGGTTTGTGCTATGATTATAACTTCTTTATTGAAAAGCCTGATTTGTCGCGTAGCCTCTAAACCATCCATCCCCGGCATTTGAATGTCCATTAGTAATAAATTTATGTCCGGATTATCACGGCAAACATTAATAGCTTCAATCCCTGTCTTAACTTTAAATATTTCTTTGCTGACGGTTTTAATTTCTATCCCTAATAACATTTTGGTTACTTCATCATCTTCGGCAATCAATATTTTTAATTTTGGGACGTTAGGTCCCATGTCATTTTCTACATTGACAGCAGGCTGATCTGTTTTATTTTCTATACTTTCCTGCTTAACATTGTAAGGGAGAGTAAAATAAAATGTGGAGCCAATTCCTTCTTGGCTTTCTACCCATATTTTACCGCCGAGCATTTCAATATATGCTTTGGAGATTGACAAACCCAACCCTGCTCCTTGATGAGCCATTTTATTGGAAATATCTGCTTGCACAAATCGTTCAAAAATAGCGGCTTGCCTCTCTTTTGGAATCCCAATTCCTGTATCTTTTACATAAAATTCAAGGAAATCTCCTCTCTTAAAATACCCAAAATCTATTGCCCCTGCTTCTGTATATTTTATTGCATTTTTTACAAGGTTGGTGAAAACAGCATAAATTTTTTCACGATCGGTATAAATAATCGAGTCATCCCCTGGTAATGAAATTCTAAAAGAGAGTTTCATCCCTCTAGCCTCGACCTCAGGTTTGAAGAAGGTATAAATATATTCGATCTGCTCGTTTATATTCGATTCCTTGATATAAAGCTTCATCAGACCGGCTTCAATTTTTGAAATGTCAACTATATCGTTAATTATGTTGAGCATACGAGCGCCACTTTTTTCTATAATGCTAATATACTCTTGCTGTTGATCTCCGGTTAGTTCAGGATTTTTGAGTAGTTCGGAAAAACCTAAAATGCCATTCATAGGGGTGCGTATTTCGTGACTCATATTTGCGAGGAAGGCTGATTTTAGTCGATCACTTTCTTCTGCACGTACTTTTGCTTTTTTAAGTTCAATTTCCGAAAGTTTTCGTTCTGTAATATTGCTGCCAAGGCATGAACCACCAACTACTTTACCTTTTTTAACGATGGGATTAAAAGAAACCTGAACGTATATTATTCCATTTCCCGTATCAATTGTATCTTCAACAGTGAACTGTTCATTGTTCAGCACCCTCTCATATCTAGGTTCCCAAAAGGGACGTAATTCTACAGGCAACGATTCGATAAGGTTAACTCCCGGCGTTAACCAAACACCAAAAGTTTTCTTAAACTCGGTTTGAAATGCATTGTTAATGTACAATATTTCGTAATTTCTATTAAAAGCCCAGATACTATTTTGTGTCCCTTCTATTATTGCTGTAACGTTTGCACTGTTTGTTTCAGCGGCTTCTTTGGCTAAGAGGAGTTCATTGGTTCGTTCTTCTACAGTTTTCTCAAGATTTTTATTAATATTTTCAACAAGAAGTTTTTCATTGTCAAGTTCATAGTTCAGAAAGAAACTGTGACGTGCGTAATATTCTATGTTATAGGCAGCAAACATGCCGATAACATTTGCACTTATGAAAAAGAAATTGGAGTTAATTAGCATAAGGTTAGGAACATCGACAAAAAATATTGCTCCGACATTAAAAATAATCAGCGTTGTCCAGCCTGCAATTGATGCAAAAAAAAAGCGTAGTTTAATAAAAAAATAGCCTGCAAAAAAAACTAACATTAATCCACTATAATAGGCAAAATTCTCAGGGACAAGCATAATCATAATACTTATACCGGAACCACCTAAAATAAAACAGATAAGCATCAGACCTTGCCAGATTTTACAAAATATTTTTGTAAAAGATAGGAGGAATGTCATCAAAAGTAATGGAACAACAACTAGATAGCGGATTGAGTGGAATAAACTTGCATATTCGGGGAACAGAAGTATGTCAAGAAATCCAAATATTCCATAAAGAAAGGTAACCAATACAAAGGCAACTCTAAATTGAAAAAGAGATTCGGAAAAGTATTTATCAAGGAATAGCTTTTCTTGCTTCTCAGTAAAGGCTAAAGTTATTTTATTATAAGTCATTTTCGAGGTTGTCACAATTTACAAAATTAATCATGCTATAGACTGAATTTAGCTAACAGATGAAGCTATTCTAAGTATTATTATAACGAAACTTAATTAGTCTCAACCGAATTGCAAATTTGTTACGAGAACTTAATTTGCCCCTAGAGTAATGACGGTATAGTCTCTTATTGTTATATCTTTAATTCTTTTTAAATTCTAAATATTTGTCTTCACAATCCGGAAAGTAGTGAAAATTATTCATCGTATTACCGGTATTCTGGATAGTGATAGTATTTTCTTTAAACTGTCCCTGTACAGTTTTTGGTGGAGTGTTCCCGATTGGACCATCAAAAGTCACATAATAAATATCTTCTTCAACAGAAACGATTGCAACCCCTTCCAAATCAAGATGTTCACCTTTAAAGTAATACTTTAAAACACCATTCTCATTCACTATTGTCAGTGCAATATTACAGCCTAATTCGGGTAATTGATAATATCCGGAAACATCAGGTAAAGAATTATTTAATTTTGAATTTTGTACATCGGTGGTATGTTCTTTATCGGCGCTGTTCTTATCTTCCGAATTATTACATGAAAAACTAAAAACAGCCAGCAGTATAACTAAAAATATTTTTTTGAACATTTTTCTAAATCCTTAAATCAAATGATACTGTTTAAATTAGCTAAATATTATTTTACGACAAACTTAAATTTCTAATATGCATTTCGTTTTTGTTTGATTAACAACCACTTCTGCAAGTTTTTAGAATAAATTAAATAAATTCCGGTTAACCTTCGGACTTGATTAAAAGAATTCAATTCTGTCTTGTAATTTATTCATTTGTTATATGGAGTTATTTTTCTTTTGTAAATAAAAAAATACCACCACCTTGTTTTAAAGTCATTTCGTTTTTATCAGGATTAAATTCCAATACTATTCCGGCTTGTTCAAATCTAAAAATATCTTTTTCGATAGCATCAAGTGGAAAAGATGCTTGTCCGGTTGCTTGTGCAACTAGTAGACCGTCATTTTTTGTAATAGTAATTTTTAGTGGAAGTTGTGTGCTTGAATATGTACCCAAATACTTCTCCAATTCTTCGGACGTCAATGTGATTGCGGGCTTTGAATCAAATGTTGGGATCATATAGTCCTTGTTGAAACAGATGCTCAATACTCCTATTAAAATATCATTCATCGGATAAACTTGTCCGTTTGTACAAAAGGATACTGCTAAGCTATCTTCCGGAAAATATGCTAAGTTTGATACGAAACCATCTATACCGCCGCCATGTCCAAAAGCCATTTTGTCATGAAATGGAAATTTAAACATCCCCATTCCATACCGCTCAGTTATAGTCGTCATCAGAGTTAAACTATTTTGGGAAATTAATTTTAACGAAAACAATGCTTCAATAAATCGGGTTAAGTCGGTTGGATTTGATACAATAGCACCTGCACCCCCGGGAATACTCATATCAGTTTCCTGTTCTTGTTTCCAGCCATCCATAAATTGATATGAATAACTTTCATTTTTATCAATATCTGTTTTACCACCGATATAAGTGTTTGAAAGTCCAATTTTAGAAGTGATTCTTTCAGATAAACACTTTGCATAAGGCTGCTGATCTATCTTCTCAATTATAAATCCCAAGAGAACGTAATTTGCATTACTGTAAGAGGCTTTTTCATTAGGTTGAAAATCAACTTCGTTTTTCGAAATGATAGCCAGCATTTCACTTTGAGTTTTCGGTTGTGTCATATAGGTTAAATAGTCAGCGTCACTGGTGAAATTATGTATACCACTTCTATGATTAAGTAAGTTACTAATTGTAATTATCTTAGCATTTGGAATGTTTGGGAAATAGGTATCTAAAGTCGTTGTAAGTTTGATCTTCTCCTCTTCAATCAATTGGAAAATCATTGTTGCAGTAAACATTTTTGTTATAGAACCAATTCTATATTTAGTAAGGTTTGTTGAAGGTCTTTTATCGCTTTCTGAAATAAAGCTATAACCGATAGCGTTACTATAAAGAAGATTTCCATTTTTTGAGATTGCCAAACTCCCCATTGACTTATTCTTTTCAGCAAGGATGTTAAACAAACTATCAAGTTTAGGTTTGTTAATACTTTGAGGAAGAAGTGTCCCGAAAGAGAGTCCGATTATCAGGATTATTGTAAAAAATTTTAATCTCATTATAATTCTCCTATGAATTGTTTTATTATTTTATTTCTCATATTGCGATTACGTTCATGAAAAGCAGGGTAATTCAAAGTACTTTTCTGCATACATCTTTAATGTTTATTATATTTAATAAACAGGAAATTCTCACTACTAATCGTATGTTTCATTTTAGATAGTGGTACTGCCTGTTGTTATGTCTTCCAATTTTGTATACCATTACCATTTTTCAGTTCATGTGTTTACATTTTAGAATGGTACAACTATTTATCATTCTTTATGAAATTTTAAAATAAAATTATCATTAATTACAGTAAATAATTCATTGTCATTAAAACTTCTTTGCCCTGAATAGTCAAACGGTCCTTGTATAATTTCAATGGAAATATTACTTGTATCAACTATATTTCTTACTAAAAATATTTCATAGTGCCTTTTCAATTTTTCTCCTTGGATTACTTCATTTGAAGATATATGAAAAGCATTTTCCCAACCGACTACTTTAACTTCAACATATCGAGGATATATTGCATCATTTGGAGTGTATTCTAGGTCATAACCCAAGCCATTTTTACCATCTGCATTTACACCCGCTAATTTAGCATACTCTGAAACCCACTTGATGTTTTCTTTATTTTTTATTGTGTTTAAAAGATGTTTGTAAACCAACCATTCTCCAAGAAATCCCAATTCTTCTGTAGGTTGTTTTGGTTTTTTGGGATTTTTTGAAGGAGTATTTATTTTATCCTTTGAAGATGAATTGCCATTTTCAACTCTCTTAATCTTTATCTTAGAAAGATTAGTTTGAAATGCTCCTCCATTTTCTAGCTGATTAAACAAATCTCCAAAGTCATCATATAAGAAATCTGAATTGCCTATCTTAATTCTTTTTTTTGCTAGGTTTTTCGCAACTCCTTTATCTCCTTCATTTGTTTTCGGAATCCAATCTTTCAATTCTTCAAGCAAGGTTTGAATTTCATTTTCAAAATACAACAAGCTTTCTAACTCATTATTTTCATTTAAAAATTGATTCGCAAGTTCTTTTGGAATATTTAGTTCTTCTGATTTTAACTCGTATGTTTTCTTATTTTTCGAGTAGATTTCTTCAAAGTTAAATTTTAAGTCTTCTAAAAAATTAATACTGAATTGTTCCCCTAATTGAACTAGCAAATCTGCTTCAACATCGTAATTTATTTCATTTTGAAAGTTGCCTTTTAATGAATCGTATCTGGAAATGGATTTTGAAAATTCTTTTTTGTCCAGGTTAGAATTAAGGAACTGGGTATATAAAACTTGTTTGAACTCTTTTTTTCTATTCTCTTTAATTCTTTTTAAATCAAGTTCATATAATTCAAAAAGTTCAATCGAAGGATAAGCGAATTTATTGAAATCAAGTAAAGAAAGTTGTGATTTTTTTAATAGTTCAATAATCAATCTTAATGAAATTTCTTCATTGTAATTTTCATAGTTAATTTGTTCAAAAGAACTGGAAATGACATCACTTAAATTCGGAAATAATTTTTTCAATTCAATTTGCAGCTCTTCATCTGTAAGATTTTCTATTCGGATTTTCTTAGCTGGAAAGCATTTAAGAAATGATGCCCAAAATTGAATCTTTGGGTCGTTTACAATTCCTAATTTATTTTTAGCTATGATTAGCTTTTCGAGATTCACATCGTCCAATTCAGCACGAATAATATCATCCCTACTAGATGCAGATTTTGAAAACAACTCCCTAATTTGTTGTCTTTGAGCATCCACATCAATTAAGGCAGAAAACGCTTCGGC
>JAGUXE010000360.1 GCA_020061995.1 Ignavibacteriales bacterium
GAATGGGAAGAGGTGGGTCACACGCGATTAAATCACTGGGAGACAAAACAATACGCGGATTCTTATTTCATAAATACTGGCTTAAGAGGTCAGATTCGGATTATTAGTATCGCTCGACTAAACGCATTACTGCGCGTACATCTGCGACCTATCAACGTAGTAGTCTGCTACGATCCTGCACCTAATCTTGGGATTGGCTTCGCGCTTAGATGCTTTCAGCGCTTATCCATTCCGAGCAATAGCTACCCAGCGCTTCAGTTGGTACCAAAGCTGGTAGACCAGAGGCTCGTTCAACCCGATCCTCTCGTACTAGGGTCGACTTCCCTCAAGTGCATTTGAGTCCTGTTCGGACTCGCGCCTGCAACAGATAGAGACCAACCTGTCTCACGACGGTTTGAACCCAGCTCCATTTCTGCCCTTTATTACTAAAGGAATAGACTATATCACTATCCTAAAATGGAATTTAGGATATCAACATATTAGCTAGAAAATAATAACATCACATTTTCTAACTCCGTCTCAACTTTTTTTATAAGATGAGAACAAGTCGTTACGGGGATATGATGGAAATTTATATTGCATTGACGGAAGCAAAAAATCTTTGACTAATTCGTACAGTTTTCTAGTGGATTTTGTATCCACCCTAATCCTGTATAATTGCTTTCCTTTATATACCCAATGCTTATTAATCGTGGTTTCTAAACCAAAATTATTAGCAAGGCATTCTCTAAGAATTTCTTGTTCGTTCTTAGAAAATTGCTGGGTATTTAAGAAAACTGCTTGGTGATTTTTATTTCCATCATCCATTAACCAAACTGCAAGAGAAAATGGTGATTTTAAAACATCCTTGATATTATCAGGGATAATTTTTATACCATTTTTGTAAAAAAGATTATATAAAGAAGTAAATACTGGATGGCTGATGGTTGAAAACCGAAATGATTTTAGGTTTCTAGTTTTATCCTTGTGATACATACGAGTTAATTCTTTCGGTTCCGTCAATACCCAATTCCTCATTATTTCATATTTCCAGAAAACATAATTTTTTTGATTAACTCCATGATCCACTATGAAACTCACTTCACGATTCTTATTCACGAATCGTAAATTGCCATCACCCAAAATAGCGCCGATCAAAAATTCTTTTTGAATCGGACTAAGAATTAAATTTTCTTTATACAATCTTAAATCTTGCAGCGTCATTAAATTCATATATAAATTATACGAAATTTAATGAATTTATTCCACTAATCTTCCCTCGGTATTATCCTAAAATTCGGGGTTCGATATCTTAGGACTTCACCGATATAAGTTGATTCTCACTCCGACGTTGCCGTCGGAGGACGCGAACTTTCACGTATCCTTTTAAATGGCGAACAGCCATACGCTTCCCACCTTCTCCAGCGGGGCGCTAGGATGAGCCGACATCGCCTGTCGGCATTTTCTCTTCTTACGAAGAGGTTCGGACTATATCTTCATCCTTTTTGATCTAAAAAAAGGAGATGACGTATTAGATAGAAAACAATAGCATCACATTTTCTAACTCTCCCCGATCTAAATCGGGAAAGTCTCTACGGGGTTATAACTCAATTTTATATTTCATCGAAGGAATAATTTTATCCTTCAATAATTCTCTTAATTTAGGCAAAGAAGATTTTAAAAATCTTAAACGATAATAAATTTTATCTTTATTCATCGCAGTTTTTAAACCCAATCTTTCCAATGCCATAATTAACTTTTTCTGGTCAACAATACTGAATTGTTGTGTATTTAAATATACATCAACGCTTCTGCATCTGCTTCCATCGTCCATAAACCAAACTGATAAAATTATTGGATTCAATATAATGTTTTCAGGAATTACTTTTTTGCCATTTTTATAAAACAATTTATACAATTCGGATATTTCCGAAAGTTGTTTTGAATAAAATCTGTAAGCAATTCTTTTACCATTACTTTTTCTCATTTTAGGCGGCGATGTACAGACATTCTTCAAAACAGAATATTTCCAATCAACGTACTCTTTTTGATTAAAAGAATGGTTAATTTCTAGAAGCGCATTTTTTCTCTTTGGAAAAATTCTTATATAACCATCACCTAAAATTGATCCAATAATTACCAATCTCTGAAATTGAGTTAAACTTCCCACGGTATTGTCCATATAATAATTTTATCATACGGAGTCCACCGTTATAAGTCATATTTTTGGTATAACATCACTGTTATAGCACCCCAATGTTATCTAAGGTGCCGAGCGAGATCGTCGATAGGAACTCTCGGATCTCACTAGCCTGTTCAAGCGTTTCTCGCTCGAATTTTTCACGAATGAACTCGAATTTTTCTCGAATTTCGTTATTTGAGATTTATTCGATTAAATTCGATCCTTATTCGGGCGATTTACGATTAGACTATATCTTCACCGAAACACATAAATTTTATGTGCTCGGGACGGCGTCTTAGCCAGAAAATAAACTTCATATTTCCTGACTACGATTACTGAACGTAATCAAGTCGTTACGGGGTTATAGGTAATTTATATGCCATACTTGGCACAACATATTTTTCGACTATTAATCTTAATTTTGGAATTTCTTTTGGAGGAAAATAAAGGACGAATCCTTTGTTTTTCTTATCCAAAATTGAATTATAAATTCCAAATTTTTCAGAAATTGCTTTATTGGCAATTTCCGCTTCTTCTCTGCTAACTTTTCCTAAGTAAAGATACATACTGTTATCTTTTTGATAATAGTAGCCGTCATCTAAATACCAAATTGCCAAACTAATATCTGAACGCATCAACCCGGATAAATTTTCAGGAATTCTTTTCTTTCCTTTTGGATAAAATAATTTTTGTAATTTACCCAAATCCGGAGAAGAATTTGACTGATGGCGGATATACTTATATGTTTTTTGGGTTATTGGATGAACTCTCTCTAAAATTTTTGGCTTGCCTTGAAATAATTCTGGCAGTAAATTTACTTTCCAGATCAAATATTCTTTTTGTTTCAAACTATGTTCCAGTCTGATCCTAGAATTTTTTTCTCCGGTTTTTTGTAAATAACCATCGCCGAGAATCATCCCAATTAAAGCCGATTTTTGTTCTTTGCTTAAATTCATTTTAATTGTTTTTACCTAAACTTCCCACGGTATTACATGAAATAAAAACAACAATGCGTTGAAAGTTAATTTCATGCTCCACCGTTATAAGCCGTATTGTTTTTTTCCAGAAAATAATTCTGGTTCCGGGGACAATGAAAGTCTTTTTGCAGACTTTATCCCCGGGGTAACTTTTAGCCGATGTCTCCAGCCTTTCTACAAAGGAGTGTCGGGTCACTAAGTTCTGCTTTCGCATCTGCGCGACTTGTCAGTCTTGCAGTTAAGCCGGCTTGTGCCTTTACGCGTCCAGCCCGATTTCCATCCGGGCTAAGCCGACCTTAATAAACCCCTCCATTACTCTTTAGGCATATTGTTATCTAAACAACCTAATTTATATCTTAATGAAGGAATAACGTACGGCTCAATAATTTCTTTAAATTTTGAAGCCGATTCGCTATTCACATAAATCCGCCATCGATTGCCGAATTGTTTGTGCAATGAAGCGGAAATTCCAAATTTTTCTTTAAGCACTTTAACAACAAAAAGCAATTCTCGCTTCTTATAGCCAATCGTATGGATAATAAAGGTTCGGTGTTTAATGGACTTGAATGAACCATCATCCATAAACCATATCGCCAATACTCTTGGTGTAAGAAGTTTTTTAATAATTTTTGGTATCACTTTTTTGCCATTTTGATAAAATTGCTGTCCATAAAACCTTAATTGTCCACTCGCGTAAGTATTAAACCAATAACTGAAAAATTGCTTATCTTTTTTATTTTTAATTTTCAATTTCGGCTCTTGATGGATCCACGATTTAAATATTTCGTACATCCAATATACATAATCTTTCTGATACGCGGATTGTTCAATTTTTAATCTATAGGTTTTACCGCCATTTATTGTTTCCAAATGGCCATCGCCTAAAATTTTACCAACAATTATTTCTCTTTGTTCTTCGGTTAAACTTAAAGTTTTTTTGTAATCTTCTATTTTATTAGATCTCATAATTTCTTTAGATTTCTTGCTTATAGCAAGATCTTTATGTCGCCATAAAGTTCGGACTATATCATTCCGCCGACTGGCGGACTTGGCATGTAGTCTCTGAGGGGTTATTTGAGCAAATAACTTCCCTGCTGATTGTCCGGCGACTTTTTATGTTCCGCTCTAAAATTTTTACCGCCTTACGGCTGGTATTTAGAGATGCCCGGATGTTCCAGCATATAGCCAAATTTGTTTACCCCCCACGGTAGAGTAATCAACCGTTTCTAAGGGTAATGCCCCATTAAAACTGCCCGTCAGACACTGTTTCTCCTCGTTTTTGCCGAGGGGGTTAGAATTTAAAACCTAAAAGATGGGTGTTTCATTGTCGGGTCCATCCGCCCCAAAAGGCGAACTTCAAACCCTCCCCACTACGCTACGCATCCGAGTC
>JAGUXE010000109.1 GCA_020061995.1 Ignavibacteriales bacterium
GCCGGCTTAAAACCGGCGCTTTTAGGAACTCAAATTAACTATTTTGTTAAAAGTGTTTTTATCACTGATGTATAAGTTTCTTTGGAAACTAATCCAACAAAGATTAGGAATTACATTGATATAAACATTCCTCAGGATCAGAAACTTATTGGTTTAACGACTTATGAATTTGCAGATATTAATACTTATGCAGCAATTTTCGGCATACTCTTCTCAGGCAGAGGAGTTGTTCCAATTAATCCTGAAAACCCGATGAATCGTCATAAATCAATAGTAGATTTAGCTGACTTAAAAACAATTTTAATCAGTAAACATGATTCCGTTGTTGATCAATTAGGAACAATTGAGAGTGTAAATCTTTGTGACATTTCTTCGCTAAATGAAACAGAAATAAATTTAGAAATTCCGGTTGTATCAGATGAAGATACCGTTTATGTCCTTTTTACTTCAGGAAGTACTGGAATTCCAAAAGGAGTTCCCCTTTCGTATAAAAATTTCAAATCTTTTTTTGATGGTTATTTTGAACTTGGTTATGAATACACTGAAAATGACCGTTTTTTGCAAACCTCTGATTTAACATTCGATTTATCGATAATGTCTTTTCTTGCTCCACTATTAAAAGGGGCATGTTGTTATACAATCCCTTCAAAAGGAGTAAAGTTCACAAATATTTACTCAATGCTTGAAGAACATGAAATAACAACTGCGTTGATGGTTCCTTCTGTACTGAGTTATCTTCGTCCATACTTCGAAGATATTAGTTTAGAAAAGATGAGGTACTCTTTGTTTTGTGGAGAGGCTTTATATCTTGATCTGATTAAAGAATGGTCTAAATGTGTTCCAAATGCTTTAATACAAAATGTTTATGGACCAACGGAGGCTACTATATTCTGCTTATCCTACAATTATAATCCCGAACTTGCAGATGAAAAAAGTTCGAATGGTGTAATTTGTATCGGCAAACCAATGAAGCATACTAAATCAATTATTGTTGATGAAAATTTGCAAATTGTTCCCAATGGAGAAAAAGGTGAACTTTGTCTTGCCGGAGGTCAATTAACCACAGGATATTTAAAAAATGAAGAGAGAAATCAAAACGCATTTTTCGAAGTTGAAATTAATGGTATCATAGAACGATTCTATAAAACCGGTGATATCGCATATGTTGATGAAGATAACGATTTTATGTATAATGGGAGAAAAGATTACCAAATCAAGATACATGGTTATCGAATAGAACTTAGCGAGATTGAACATTTCGCTAGAGAGATTTCCGGTTGTACTCAAGTTGCTGCTATAGCTAAAGAAAACAGTGTTGATATTTTGGCAATTCATCTTTTTCTTGAAAACTATAATGAGGACTTATCGGATTTAAAATTATTACTAAAAACTAAACTCCCCTTCTATATGATGCCCGAAACCATACAAAGTTTAGTTAAATTTCCATTAAATGTTAACGGAAAAATTGATAGAAAATCTTTATTTGACTTAATAAAATAATTGAAAGCTAAAATGATCAATGATGTAATTGTTCGACAAGCCAAACCGGAAGATATTCCATTCATTATAGAAGGAATAATTGAAGCTGAGAAAAGTGGCGGTAATACTACAACTTCTTGTGTTGTTTTTGATTTGTCATTGCTTGAGTTTAAGGATATTTTAAAAGCACTTTTAATAGAAGATATTGAAGATTATGATTACTATTTAAGTGGTTTCTTTATAGCTGAATATAATGGAAAACCGATTGGAACTTGTGGCTCCTGGATTGAAGGGATTAATGACTTACCAAGCGGAATGATCAAAGCAAATATGTTTCTTCAGAATCTTTCAAGAGAAAAAATATTATTCGGGAATAAACAAGTTAGAATTATTAAAGATCTAAATTTCCCTCGTGAAAAAGGGACTATTCAACTTGAACATATTTATGTCTCAGAACAGTTTAGAAGACAAGGTGTTGCTTCCAAAATAATTTGTAGTATCGTTAAATATTATAAATCTCTAAACCCGAATGTGGAAAAAGTGCAAGGAATATTGTTTAAGGAGAATTATAAATCGTTTAATATGCATTTAAAAAACGGATATGTTGAAACTGAAACAAAAACATCTGCAAATCCTGATGTATTAAAAGTATTTCCATATCCGTCAAGAACTCTGATGGAATTATACGGCGACAATTTTACAAAAATGATTTCGAAATAATTTAAGGGAAATTAATGAGCAACTTAGAAAAACTTCATGCTGCATTCGTTGAAGCATTAGATGTTGAACCAACCAATATTAACGATTCTTACAGCTATGGTGATGATAAATGGGATTCCGTGGCCCACATGGCATTAGTAGTCTCAATCGAAGCACAATTTGACATAATGATGGAGACTGATGATGTTATCGATTTAAGTAGCGTTAGTAAAGCAAAGGAGATTTTAGCGAAGTATGGAATCACCATTTAGTTTAGAAGGAAAAATTGCTATTGTTACAGGTGCAACTAGAGGTATTGGATGGAGCTGCGCCAAAGTATTGGCAAAAAACGGAATGACTGTAATCTTAAACGGTGTGTCAGATATTGATTTGATAAATAGCCGCGTTATTGAATTAAAAGAGCTCTACAATGTAAATGCTGATGGATATTTATTTGATGTATCCGATTCCAATTCAGTTAAAGATTGTTATAATAATATATTTAAAAAATATAAACGTTTGGATGTTCTCGTCAATAATGCGGGAATTATGATCGATGCTCTCATTCCAATGATTTCAAAAGAAATGATTGATAAAATTCTTGATGTGAATATTAAAGGGGCTATCTACAATTTGCAATATGCTTCTCGTTTAATGGGACGTAATAAAAGCGGTTCAATTATCAATATCTCATCCATAATAGGAAGATTTGGTAATGAAGGACAAACCGTTTATAGTGCGAGTAAAGCGGCATTACTTGGTATAACAATGTCTGCTGCAAAAGAACTCGCACCTCAAAATATACGTGTGAATGCAGTTGCTCCAGGTTTTATTGAAACGGATATGATAAAAAAGCTTTCTTCCGATAAAAGCATGAAGTTAAAGGATAGTATTAAAATGAAACGTATGGGAACTCCGGAAGATATTGCAAATACCGTACTTTATCTTTCTTCAAATCTTTCTGAATATGTTACAGGACAAGTTATTGGAGTTGATGGAGGAATGTTAGTTTGAGTTTCTGGGAATTTGAGAATGTCCAATTAGAAGATATTGCTCTCATTGATGATATCTCAAAACGAAATTATTCTTATTTTGATTTAAGAGGTATTGCTACTTCACTCTCAAGTAACTTTAAAGATTCACAAAAAAAATTGTGCTTTCTTTTCTGCGATAATTCTGCTACAAATGTTATTTTGTATGTTTCTCAACTTATTTCAAAAAATGCAATATACCTCGCTGATGTTAAAATGGATATTTCTTTACGAAATAATTTAATTGACATTTATAAGCCGGAGTATATTTTTGATATTTCAGAGTCAATTGAAAATTATAAATCAGAAAAAATCATTGATCATTATTTCGTACATAAAAAAATCAATTCAGAATCAATAAACATTTATGATGAAACTGCAGTTTTATTATCTACTTCAGGTACAACAGGCAGTCCGAAATTAGTGCGACTATCCTACAAAAATATTTCATCGAATGCTGCATCAATAGCTGAATACCTGGGAATTAACAATAGAGAAAGAGCAATCACAAGCCTACCAATTAGCTATAGTTATGGGTTATCTATATTAAACTCACATTTGCTTTCGGGTGCTTCGTTACTATGCACAAATAAATCAATTGTTGTCAGAGATTTTTGGAACATCTTTAAAGAAATGAAGTGTAGTTCTTTTGCAGGTGTCCCTTATATGTATCAAACTCTTCAAAAAATACGCTTTCATACTATGAACCTCCCTTCTTTAAAAACTATGACACAAGCAGGGGGAAGATTAAGTGAAGAATTCATCAAATATTTTTATAATCTATCTAAAGAAAAGGATTTCCGACTATACATAATGTATGGACAAACAGAAGCCACCGCAAGAATATCTTATGTCCCTTCTAAAATGCTTGAAAATAAAATTGGTTCTATCGGAATATCAATTCCGAATGGAAAATTAACTTTAGAAAATAATTTTGAAGTGATTTCGACGCCCGAAACTGAAGGTGAACTCGTGTATCGTGGTGATAATGTAATGCTTGGATATGCCTCAACAAGAGGAGATTTAGCGAAAAGTAATGAACTAAATGGAATTTTAAGGACAGGAGATCTTGCCAAATTCGATAGTGATGGATACTTTTATATAACCGGCAGGACAAAAAGATTTCTCAAAATTTTCGGACTTAGATTAAATCTTGATGAAGTTGAGAAATTGATAGAAAATAATTTTCAGTTACCAAATGCATGTTTTGGAAATGACGATCAATTGACTGTATTAGTTGAATCGGATGATTTGACATCAATCAACCATGTAAAACAAAAAATTATTGAAATATATAAATTACATCACTCCGTCTTGAAAGTTCACAAAATCGACAAAATACCGGTTACTTCATCCGGCAAAAAAGACTACTTAATGATAAAGGAATTTATAGCAAATGTCGGCAATTGAAAAGCTTTTCCAAACCGAACAATATTCGATTCCACAGACAAAAAGAGATAAACTCTTAATTGACGAATTAAATATTTTGACCAAATTTCATTATAATAATTGTTCGCCATATAAAAATGTTTTAGATCATTTAGGTTTTAAAATAAACAAAAAACAGAGTGAAATTGCTAACTTCCCTTTTATACCGGTGAGACTTTTTAAAACTCAAAAAATTCAGAGCATTCCCGATTCCGAAGTTTTAAAAGTATTAACATCAAGCGGAACAACATCACAAGCAGTATCAAGAATTGCATTAAATCGAGAAACTTCAATTTATCAAGTAAAAGCATTAGCGCATATTATTACTTCGTTTATTGGACATAAGCGATTACCAATGATTATTATTGATACAGACTCAATAATTAAAAATAAAACAAGCATGAATGCACGTGGTGCAGGATTAGTAGGTTTATCAAATTTTGGAAGAAGCCACTTTTATGCGTTAGATGAAAATATGAATCTCAAAGTAGATGAATTAAAAGAATTTGTTGCCAAATTCGGGAACGAACCAATTTTAATTTTTGGTTTTACATATATGGTTTGGCAATATTTTTTAGGTGAATGCCAAAAGAATAATCTCCGATTTAGCATTCCGAATTCCATTTTAATTCATAGTGGTGGATGGAAAAAGCTTGTTGAATTATCTGTATCCAATAAGGTTTTTAAGAATGAATTACAATCTTATTTTGGTATAAGTCGAGTCTTTAATTTTTATGGAATGGTTGAACAAGTTGGGAGCATTTATATGGAATGCGAATATGGATATTTACACACACCAAATTTTGCAGAAATTATTATTCGTGATTATCATGATTGGAAAGTCCTTCCTCACGGTGCAAAAGGGATTATTCAAACCCTAAGTATTCTACCGAGAAGTTATCCCGGACATTCACTCTTAACTGAAGATATTGGACATACAATTGGAGTTGATGACTGTTCTTGTGGAAGAAAAGGTACTTATTTCTTAATCGAAGGTAGAATTCCTAAAGCAGAAATAAGGGGTTGCAGTGATACACATGCTGAATCAGTTAATATATTAGAGATGGCAGTTTAGTATGATTACAATGTTGGCTCCCAAAGATAATCCACTCATTTCTATCGAAGAACTTATATCTACAGAACTATTAAATACTGAGACACTATTAACATTTAGTGATATATCAATTAATTTTTTAGCTCAACTTTCTAATAAAATTTTTGAAGTAAAACATATTACTAATTTCCCGGAACTCGTGGCATTGGCATATTGGATCCGAAAAACGAACGTTTCATCTATTATCAAATATTTTTCAAAGGAAACAAATTCCTCGGAAATTATTACTCCCAGAGGAATTGCATTTCACATAGCTCCTTCTAATGTTGATAGTATATTCCTTTATTCTTGGGCACTTTCACTTCTGGTTGGAAATATAAACATAGTTCGAATATCTCAAAATGTTGGTCCACAATTAGCATTGCTTCTTCTTTTTATCAATGACCTTTTGAAAGAAGAACAGTGGTCCGAAATTAGAAAGAGAAATTTCATTATCACTTATCCTCATGATGACAAAATAAATTCAATTCTTTGTGCAAATTGCGATATTAGAATATTATGGGGTGGTGATGAGACAATTAAGAAGATTCGAAAATTTCCATCAAAAGCTACAACTAAAGAAATTCCTTTCGCTGACAAATTTTCTTACACAGTAATCGATTCAAATAAATATCTGGCATTAAACGATTACCGCAAAGAACAATTAGCAAAACAATTTTATAATGATTCTTATTGGTTTGATCAGATGGCATGTTCCTCACCACGTTTTACTTATTTCACCGGTTCAAAGAAGAAGAATAACATTGCAAGTGGTACATTTTGGCAGAAATTGGAATTAGAATTAGTTAATAGAGAGAGAAGCGATTCAATGGGAATTGCTATGAATAAATTAGTACATTTATATGAGACTGCGTCATCATCAAATTCAATGGTTGTTACAACCGGATTATCGATTGTAAAACCTACCGTTGTCAGAATTCCAAAAGAGGACATCAATAAATTTAGAGAAAATTGTGGTGGCGGGTTCTTCTATGAATGTTTTATTGATTCAATCGAAGAATTAGTTGATTTGGTACAACCTAATGACCAAACTTTAACATATTTTGGTTTTAGTAAGAGCAAACTGAAAATATTCATTAGAAAAGTTAATGGAAAAGGTGTAGATCGAATTGTTCCGATTGGGCACGCATTAAACTTCTCACCTATTTGGGATGGCTATTCACTTCTACATGAATTAACAAAAAAAATA
>JAGUXE010000191.1 GCA_020061995.1 Ignavibacteriales bacterium
GGACAGTTCAGTACTTCGTTATCCGGACTATATGATTCCCAAAAGTTGTGATTCTTTTTTAGTTGAGTTGTAACAGCGAGCATCATTTTATCCGCAAGCTCATTCGCAATTTTATTGTAACCGTATTTTTTCAACCCATCTAAAACCATGTAATCCCACAAAAGCCAAACAGGACCATTCCACTTACAGCAGTAATCAACATATGGTGTAAACCACAGATCATCGGCAGCAAGAGTTGGCACGCCGTACTTTCTCCAAAATTTTTCTGGATTGAGTAAATGTTTTACAAGTTGTTCGGCCCTCTCTTTCAGTGCAACTTCTGCCCAAAGTGCAAGAAATCCGACAATCTCCATTCGCCGTAAATCCCGCGTGAGATACTTGAACGAGTGATCTTGCTTGTTGATCGAATAATAAAACTTGCTGCTGTCATCCCACATTCTTTCATTCACAAGTCTTGAGGTTGCATCTGCTTTCTTTTTCCACTCGAGTGATTCGTTTATGAGTCCAAGTTCCTTTGCTATTTCAGAAAGCGAGCGCATTTCTTTTATCATCATTAAAGTTAGATCAACACATTCAAGCTCATCGGAGATATCTTCTTTATCAACATCGAGATAACGTTCCACACTGACTTGAAAAACCGCATTATACCAATCACGCACATTTTCAATTATGCCGTATGGACCCCACTCGAATGTTCCATCTTTATCAAGATCACGATTTTCAATGAGCCAATTCACATATTTGACTCCGCTGTTGTATGCGTCTTCTAGAAATTTTTTGTCTTTACTCGCCATGTAAACTTCCCAATTGATCCAATTGAAAAATGGTGCCGACGTCGTTGACATATCACGTCCTAAAACTTCACTGAAATGAGGATAATCTTGCGGACCGCGCGGACCGTGACGATATGCTATAAGTCCATCATCTCTTTGCTGTTCAATGTAAACATATTGTGAACCTTGTGCTGATTGCGGATCTAAATAAGCATACGCCAGCATACTAAGTGATTCATGCAGAACCTGATGTCCATGTCCCCAACCCCACAATGGCTGACGCGAAAAAACATAAAAGTTATGAGAAGTTTTTTCCGCTGGTGGGTACATACATCCACGTGCGAGATTAAACGCCCCGAGATAAACTAACTTTTCATCTTGAGTCTTAAATTTAATTCGGGGAATTCGTGAGAACAACATCACATTTGCATCAAGATATTTTTGAAGCGGCTCGGTCTTTAGTTTTTCTATTTCATCAACAAGATTTTGCATATCTTCGTTTTGATCTTGCCATCCGCGGAAGTAACGTACATTGATTTCTTCGTCGGGCTTGAGTAAAATCTTTCCATGCAGAGTAATGAAATTAACGTAACCTTCATTTTTAAAATTGAGGGAATCATTTCGATTCGTCGCATAATAATCTGTTTTAATGGTGATGTAAAACTGTTCGAGTCCTTTGTGATAACCGCCGAAAGAATAAGGTATGATGTTAGCTGTAAAGTAGTTACGGCAATTTTCAGGATAAGGAGCATTTTTGTGGAGAGAGCTAATTAATCTGTATTTTGTTTCATAATGATGAGTGACGTATCCGTTATGAAGTTTATCATAATCCTTGATGAAAAGTGAATCGTCACCGAGTTCAAATACGGGATAAAGTTCTATGTTGTGATTTATTTTATCAATGTTTTTAATTTGAAGATTAACTAATGCAATTGATGAGCTATAAACAAAAAATGTTTCCTGAACTTTAATTCCTTTGAAAGGTTGATATTTCATAACCACCATATCTGGAAAAGAACTTGTAACGGTTGGCTTTTCGTAATACTCGCCAATATTCATCACAACAACTTGATCAATTTTCCAAACACAATAAAATCTCCCCGCTTGATCACCCGAATAATTTATTGGAAGACAATCGGAGTAGTAATCCATTTTGTAACCTTTGTCGCCGTAGAGCCGAGAACGCTCCATCGCAGCGGTGTAGGTTGTGTAAAGAGGATCAGTTGCGTGCGCTCTGAAAGCAAGAAATTTATCATCAACTTTTAGTTGCTGTGCAATGCAATTGATGCTAATTAATAGAAAGAATAATGTTTTCATTTCAACTCCATAGTAAATAGTAAATATGAAATAGCAAATAAATTTAATTCATACATCATTTTTTCACCTTAATGCTTTTTCTAAGTGTTATTATGCTAGCACCAAATATTTTTAAATATTCATTTAATTCATCAAGAAACCATTTCACAACTTTTGCATCTGCTCTTTTACTATCACGCAATAAAGCAAACCATAATTTGGATTCATTACAAGATTTAAGTGAAGTATTAAAGTAATTTGCCATATCCTTTTTACTGCTTGCTGATTGTCCTTCGACATAATTTCCTGTTACACTTGTACCACTTCTTAATAATTGGTCCCCTATTCTTCTCGATACATTATCATTAGGTAATGAATCAATAAATTCAATCAATTTCACTCATCGGAATATTTCCTATTTAATATTTTTTATCTGATACAAGTCTATCAGCATTCTCGCAAGTATTCCTGTCCAAATATATGTTTTATTCCATCCGGCTTGGTAATCATCAGCACTGTAGAATTCCCAGAACCAATGATTTGTTTTAAGTTGATAAGCAATGTTATCCAAAACTTTACCAACTAATTGATTTGCTTCTTCTTTATAGCCGTAATCAAGTAATCCTCTAAAAATTAAATACTGCCAAGGAACCCAAATCGGACCATTCCAGTAACCGATTGGATTGTAATAACTATCGTCTGCAGATAGGGTGGGTATTCCAAACGGTCTCCAAAACTCATCAGCATTTGTTAAGTGCTTCATCAATTTTTCAGCTTTGTCTTTATCTGCGACACCAGCCCAAAGAGCAAGATATGCGATTATCTCTTTCCGCTTCAAATCATTTTTGTTTTTAAATGTGAATGAGTGACTTATTTTGTCAACGTGATAATAAAATCCTGTTTCATCATCCCAAAAAGTTTTATTTATTAAATTTGTTCTATTCACCGCATCATTCAAGAATTTATTCGATTCATTTTTATAACCAAGCTCTTTTGCCATACTCGATAATGATTTCGCTTCACTAACAAGAAAAATATTCAAATCCACTGCTTCGAAATTCTTCGGATCACCAACTTCGTCCCAGACAGCGACTCTACCATCTCGCACGCATTCGAGTATTGCATTGGCTCCCCATTCGCATAGTCCGTCATCATCCGAATCACGATTTTTTAAAACATAATTATAAAACTTTTTGCTTGACTCATAAGCTTCCTCTAAAAACTTTTTATCTTTTGAAACTTTATAAACTTCCCAGTTCTGCCATGCAAACCAAGGTGCTGAAGTGGTAAATTGATTGTCAGTTGGGATTTGTTCATCAAGGTATGGTCCTGTACGATAATTTATATAGCCGTCTTCCCATTGTCTTTCAATAAATACTCTTTGCGAGTTCATAGCACTAACGGGATCCATAAAAACATAAGCAAGCATCACAAGCGATTCGTGAAATACTTGTCCGCCGTAACCCCAACCCCAGCGAGGTTCACGAGAAAATACATAATAATTGTAATTACACTTTCCCTCCGGTGGCAACATACATTGACGAATTAAATTGAACGCATTCCAGTATAAAGCTTCATATTCTTTGTTTTTGAATTTAATCCGTGGAATCTTGCTGTAGAGTTGTTCATCTTCAAAAAGATATTTGTTCAAATCTTCTTTCATTAAATTTCGGCATTGATTAAGTAACGACTCTACATTTTTCTCTGCTTCGATCACACCACGAATTACACGAATTGTGATTGATTGCCCTCTTGGAATTGTGAGGTTCTTTTGTAACGCAATTACTTTTGCTGTATCCAGTGAGATTATGTTCGAAAGCTCTTTACTTTTTACATTATTGAAGAAAAATATTCTACTTGTATCTCTTTGTTTTTCAAGTTGGTTATATGTACCTAACGCATCAACGGTTAGGCTTAATAGCATTACATTGGTAAGATTTTCCTGGAAAGGAATATTTTGTTCTTTCATCCAACCGTCGGGATATTCTCGATGATTGAAAATTACTCCATCTTTTTCTTTTGTTAGTGTAATATTAGTGTAAATTCGTGGCTGAAAAAAAAGATATGGATAAATGCTCAATTCAGCATCAAAAGATGATTCATTTGTAATTTTTATTTCTTGAATAGCAATGCGTGAATTGTAAACAATAAAGAAGTTTTCGACCCTGATGTTTTTGTATGGATAGTAATAAAACTTTACTAAATCACTATAAGATGTTGTAATGATTGGCTCTTTGTAAAATTGTTGAAGTTTTGTCTTTATTTGATTATTCAGTTTAAATGCCAACGATAAATTTCCAGCTTGTGCCACATCGAAACTTGTTCCCTTTTCTGGATCATACCAAACAAAATGATAAGCGGTGTTAACCTTGTACTCAGAGCGGGAAAGTGCGGCGGCGTATGTTGTGTAAATTGGGTCGTTCTTCGTGGCGTGGAGGTTGGAGAGATAGTTTTGTGAAAAGATTTGTGTACTAAAGAAAACTATTCCAGTGATAACATAGATTAAAAAGTTACACGAACTTACACGAAGAAGACACGAAGAACCATGAAGTTTATAAAACATATCTTTTAATCCCTTCTTTTAATTTGGTAACGTTGATTTTTGTCTTTCAATTTTAAATCCAAGTTTTGTTATTTTGTTTGATAAAAAATCAAATTCCATCTTTCTTCTTTCCTTCGTGTATCTTCGTGACTACTTCTTGCTTTTTCGTGAAACTAAATCTTGTATATTATACGAAGATTATTTTAATTTTATTTTAAGAATTTTATTTAAATATTTACTGTCGCGCTCTTCAAAATTTACTTTGACTGTGTAAATACTATTTTCCTTTTTGACCAATTCAGCATTCTCAATACTTTTAATCTGTTTAGTTGGTGAAAAAATATCTAACTGTTCATTTTGCTTTGGTTTACCCTGAACTTGGATAATATACTCTTTTCCTTTAAGTTCAGTAGAAATAACCCGAAAGCCATTAGAACTTTCACCAACTATCGGATTAGCGATACTCGGTAGAACACTAATTCCTCCATCGTGAAATATCTCAATTTTTGAATTCGAAAAAATCTCAAAACTTAAATTTACTACAACACCTTGTCTTTCATTAGACAATCCGAAAGAAGCCTCTTTTCCATCAATTAACACTTTTTGAATCACTGTTCCCAATGGAAAAGAAGGATTGAGCTCAATCAACAATTTATTTTTACCATCATGGCCAAAATTATAAACTGTTTTCATTTGATTTCTATTTAACTTAAAATTTAATTTGTGCTGGCCAACTTTTATGCCCTCAACTTTTAAAGAATCCCAATCAAAAGGAAATCTAGGAGATATACTTAACCTATTTCCCAGCGCAGATGGATTCAATCCAAGCATTCCTTCATAAATCGGTTGAAGGACCATCGTTTCAGACCAACATTGATGCGGGCAGACTCCGCTCGGTAAGTATTCAGCTCCATTTAATACTTCCTCAACATAACCAAGCGACCAATTTTTGTAGACCAGCAAATTGTTCATAATGTGCGAAAACCCTTGCAAGTAATTACCGTATTTATATTCGGCTAAAGCTGTCCATCCTGTAAAAAGCGGCCAAACGCTTCCGTAATGATATCCTCGAGGATTAAACAAAGGACTTTGTTCACTTAAAATCCTAACTCCCCAGTCAGATGTGAATCCGTTTTCGGCGTACGTATCTATTACTTTGTACGCTTTATCTGCATCGGCTAATTGAAAATATAGAGGCACAGCAGGAAGTATAGTTCTTTCTGGATTGAAGGTACCATCTTTAAATTTGCCGTAGTAAAAGAATTGATCGTCCGCATTCCAAAATTCATCATTGATTTTCTTCCTCACTAATTCATACTCGCGCAAATAATAATCCGCTTCATTTGAGAAGCCAAGTGCCTTTGCAATAAAGCCTGCCTCTTTCAAAGCCTCTGCCCAGCAGCCTGCAAGGTAAAGAGTTGTATGCGCACCGTAGAGACTTCCTCCCTCAACCCAGCCGTGTCCGACGTTTGTATTTTCAATTAAATGATCACCATCGGTATCGGTTGAAAACAAAAATTCCATCGCTCGTTTAATGTTCTCCCAGCTATGCCTGATGAACTCGATATCACCAGTCCATCTCAAATAATTGCCGGCAAGGATGATGTAAAGCGGAGTCGCATCGGCAGCATCGTAGTGTATCACACCGCTTGTTGTTAGCTCATGATAAATCTTTCCAGAAATATCTTGAAATTTCTGATAAACTTCCAAAACCGATTTAACCTTTTCAAAATCCCCGTAACCTAAAATTGCTAATCCGCTCCACTGTCCGTCACGTCCGAAATACCAAGCATAACCGGGACGACCATTTACCTTGTGCCCGCCGTCCCACCCGCGTGCAGTAGTTGAATATCCTGCCACTAACGATTTACCGATTTCCGGAGTATTTACAAAAAATTTATCGGTTCCAACCAATGCCCATCTGTAACCCTCGTTGAAGTTTTTATCCGGAGTTGTAATCAATAAATTTTTCTTGAGAAAATTATTATAATAGCTTGCGGTGTTTTCATAAATTTTCGATGGGTCATAAATTGCTGATCTATAATATTCAACCGCCTTTTCTTTGCCCTCATTTGTTCCGACAATCACAACATCAAAATTATCGTTCATTGAAACATCAAAAACGTTCAAGCAAGTGACTTGTAATTTTTCTGTTTGCATTCCTTTGAGATGAGCTCCGTTTTTTACAAAATCTTCAAATTGACCGAAGGATTTTTCGATAGGTTTTTTGTTAGAACCAAGTATAGCATAAAAATCCCCGCTGATATCTTTTGCAACAAAGGCATTTAACTTATCACTCCATGAATAATTAATTGAACCGAGCGCCTTTTCCGAATAGGGCCACATAAAGCGGAGGTTACTTTTATATTTTATAAAAATCTTTGCTGCATAATTTCCGCGATATTCGTAGTGAATGATACCAGCGGGATTTTCAATATCGGCAGTTATCACTTCTTTGATTAATGCTCTTGCAATACGATATGTGCGTGTGAACGATTCGGGTTTAACCTCTATTTGCGGGCGCTGATCTTTGAACCAATAAATCGTATCACGGTATGAAAACTGAATACCGACTTCATAATCACGGAAAGCCATAAACGGGTGCGTCCATATCTCATCTATTCCACCATTTTCCTTTCCCATTATCAAAATTCGTTGCGCCGAAACATCATAATAATTATTAGAAGCAAATTGTGACGAGAGTGTGAGCGAACTACTACTTAATTTCCACGGTTTTGATTTAGGCACTTCGATTGTACCAAACGATTCATTAAACTCCTTCACCTGAGGCTGCTGATAATCCCAATAGTATTTTTTTGTTTTTGACTCATTTGCCAAAGGCATTTCCGACTTGAATAAATACTTTAAACAATTAGAGGTAAAAATTTTAAGATGGTGACGATTAAAATTTTTCGGATAAAAATATGTGTAAGCTCCAATTGCCAGTACTTTCCCTTTGCCAAATTCATACTCAACAACAATTTTAGAATTTTCTTTTAGAGTTATGTAAGCCCAATCCACAGCGACAACTTTTCCATTTCTCGGAACGGAATTTTCAAAAAATCCAACTTGTCTATTCGCCTGATCGGTGTAGGGGGACCAGAGATAAGCACCTCCAAACAATCCATCAAATATCGGATGAGATCGAAGTGAATGGATACCAAGTTTTCTTCCGTAACCTTCATCAACGGCATTTACATAATTTATTTGTGGAATTTCAGTTTCGAGTTTCAAAATGTTTACATATCTGAATGCATCAAGGGTAAGAAGGAGTCCGCCTCCGTTTGATACAAATTTTCGAATCGAGTTGATGATCGTTTCATTCTTTTCAAGCGAGGTGAAATCAGAAGAATCGGGACGATGATACCAAACAACATCAACGTCATTTATTAGTTTTGGATTTTTTTTGAGGTCAGAAAATAAAAATTCTTTAATCTCAAATTGAACACCATTTTTCAAAAAATTAAACGCTGCAAATTTCTCACTCTCATATTCCTTCAAGTAATCTTGTCTCAAAAAGCCGACTTTAATCTTTTCCTGTCCAGCTGGCCATAAATCGTTATTGACGACAATGCTAAGAATAAAAAGTAAAATGAATGTACGAGATTGTTTCATGTTCGACCTATACCTTTAATTGTTACTTTAATAAAATCATTTTATTTGTTTGAGTAAAATTATTCACTGTCAGAGTGTAAAAATATACGCCAGAGGCGTATCCCTGCCCGTACACCAGGGATACGCCTCTGGCGGAAAATGGATTAGGAAAATTTTGGTACAAATCAAATTTTAGGTCAACATTTGATTCAAGTTCACTCTCTATTTTTGTTGGTAGATTATTTATATCGATAAAAAATCTCGCAATAATACCTGTCCAAATGTAAGTTTTATTCCAGCCTGCCCAGAGATAATCGGGACTGTACAACTCCCAAAAGTTGTGATTAGTTTTTAACTGATGTATCACATTTTGAAGGATTTTTTCAACAAGTTGACGTGCTTCGTTTACGTAACCATAACGAAGTAATCCCCGAAAAATTAAATATTGTGGTGTCGTAGGATAGAAATTGTTCAAAAAGATATCTGTTCTAATTCCTATCGGTGCGGGTAAAGAAGTAATTTTCCCTTTTCCGATTCCCTGTTTATTTGTTTCTGCACAAGTAAATAAAACCGTGAATGAATCACCAATTGCGATTTGCGGCTTTTGAAAATTCCCTAATTCACAGCCTTGATATCCATTACCTGGGATATTCGGGTCTACGTCTCCCCACTTCGGCGCCTCTTCAGTCAAAATCTCAGATAATCTGTCATTATGGAAAATAATTTGTTGAGCATTAGGAGGTGTATGTAAACACGGTGAATTATCTGAATGACGTACTTTACCCCACCCAACACAGTAATTTTGAGCCATTACTTCTCTTGCTGTTAAAGGATTATCGCCTAAACTTGAATAGCCGCCATACGAATTTGCGGTTGTATCGATAAGTAAAACATTAAATAAATTTTCACCTTCATTGATAATCTTGATATCTTGTATTGCAATTCGCGAGCTATAAACAAGGAAAAATACCTCAACTCGTATTTTCAGGAATGGGTAATAAAAATATTTCACTAATTGATAACCCTGATCAACAATAAACTCCGACCGCTCTAATGATGCCGCATAAGTTGAGTAAATAGGACTATTTTTAGTCGCCGAGAGATTTGATAGAAAATTCTGCGGAACAGCATCTTCCAATATTAAAAAACAAAATAGACTTAACAGAATAAATTTTTTCTTCATCTCATAGATTTTTACAAATGTTTCAACACTGATTTTTTATTTTAATAAAATTATTTTTTTATATCACAAATTGAAAGTCCTTTTGGTAAAAAAGTTACTTGATGGACAGCCGGAGTAATTTCATCATTCATCAAGGTCGAGATTTCTCTACCAAGTATATCATAATTTTGCTCGAGTTTAAATTCATCAGGAATGATATTTGAGCCGTGATCTTCTACACCAACGACCATTGATTTCTTAGCTAAAGCAACTGCTTCGTAATAATCAATAGCATAATGCCACCAATTGTTTAAAATGCTGTCGGTTACTCCGGCAGAGTGAGGCAAATGTTTGAACCACCAACGCATATATCCAATGTGCCCGCACATCCACTCGATACAATTAACATTTCTTTTCTGATCAAGTAAATATGGAAATCTAAACCAATTATCGGCGTAAATCAAAACATATGCATTGTTTACCCAGTCGTAATCCGATCTTCCATTGGGAGGATAATGAATATTCCCGATATGGGCTTGACTTGGGCGGACTTTATCGAACGAAGTATAAAGTTCCCAATTATTCAGTTTGGGTGCATTTAAATCCCACCGCCCGAAGGTTTTCCAAAGTGCACTCTCAAATCGGTGTCCCATACTTTCCATTGCTTCTGGAAGTCCCCGCTCGTAATTCCATCCCATTACCGAAAGAGTTCTTTCCAAGCCTGGGTGGGCAAGCGGTAGGGAGTTCCACCAGAAGGCACCGGGTCCCATCAACTGCGATTCGTACATTCCAGCAAATGGAAAAGCATAAACCCAAACTTCATCTATAACTCCATTGTTGCGTTTCGTATCGAAGTCGTAATAATCAACCATTCCATTATAGTCATATTTTATTCTGTCTTGTACTTCGGCAATATATTTTAATTCACCATACAGAGTAGAATTGTTTTGAAAGTAATATGCTATTTGATCAAGTGTCATATATAAGCTATCCAATTTTGTAAAGATCATTTGATCGTTATATGTTTCAACAACATCGAATTTAATCACGCTGTCACTTGCCACAAGGAATTCATTCTTGAGCAGATTTACTAAATTTTGTGGATCGTGCCATGCCCACTTTTGATGAATACGCTGATAGTTGAATTGTGGAATGATAGGGTCTTGAATTACAAGCGCAACTTTTACAACTTTTGTATTTGCTTTTGTAGGTTTGAAATCCGTCACAACATCCACGGGTGCAATCCCCGTAAGAGAATTACTCTCTGTTGAAACAGAAACGGTCGTACTGCCTAGCGAAATTCCTTTCAGCTTTCCTGAGTTATCGATTTTGGCAATCGAAGTATCGGTAACTCTCCAAACAAGCGGCTCGTTAATCTGATACGGATATATTCTACCGTGCTCGTCTAAAACTTTCGCATCAAGCTGAAGTGCCGTCGATGGTAGAACTTTTGGTGGATACGGGGTAATATGAAGTGAAGTTAAGGTTAATTTTCCTTCAAGCACCCATTCACCAAAATAGATAAAAGTTAAAGAATCCCATACGAAAAAAGAGTAGGAACGATTACTCGCAAGACTTCGATAAGAGCCGGTTCTACTATTCAAATCTTCAAGAGTGATTGCCGTCTCGAGTGAATAAGTACCGTTGTGCCATAAAAAGATTTTACTCTTTGTAATTCCAGTCATCGCAGAAAAATTTAACGTAATTACAAAGTTCGCAGAGGGGATTACAGCTTCTGTTAGATGATTTCCGTCAAAAATTCTTCGAAGTGTAGAAAAGTTGATTTGCGGTTGTGTGGTTGCAGTGATTGTTGAATCGTTCAAACCTTCAAGAATACTAATCGGCTGAGAAATAATAATTTGGGTATTAACCGCTTGAAATGATGTGAAGAAAAAGATCAATATTGTTAAAACTTTTTTCATTCTCGATTTAACTCTATAATTTGCATGATTATAGTTCGTAAATGCTCTGCACTCATTTCCGGTGCGATATCACGCTGTGGTTCGGCGAGCATTTCGTAGCCAACCATAAATTTTTTAACATTCGCTGATCTAAGAAGTGGTGGATAAAAATGCATATGCAAATGCCACTCATCGTGTTTTTCACCATCTGTGGGTGATTGATGTATCCCTGCAGAATATGGGAAAGAAACATTAAACAACCTGTCGTATGCTTGTGTAATTGTCTTAATAATTTCGGCAAAAGATTTCTTTTCCGAAATGGTAAATTCGTTGAAATTAATAATATGACGAATACTTAAAATCATAATCTCAAAAGGCCAAATTGCCCAAAAAGGAACAAGTGCAATAAAGTCAGAATTTTTCGCCACGATTCTTTCATTTTGATTCAGCTCCGACGAGAGATAATCACAAAGAAGACATTTTCCTTTTTCACTTGAGTACCTTTTCATTTGTTTAGTTTCTTTTGAGGGTTCAAGAGGAATTGATTGCTGCGCCCAAATTTGTCCATGCGGATGAGGATTGCTGCATCCCATCAGTTCACCTTTGTTCTCAAAGATTTGTATGTAATTAATTTCATCCTTACTTCCTAAAGTTTGATATTCATCCGTCCAAACATCGACTACTTTAATTATATCATCGACTTCCATTTCAGCGAGTGTTAAATCATGCCGTGGTGAAAAACAAACCACTTTGCAATTTCCTATCTCGCTTTTAGCAATTAACATTTTTTGAGAGTTGTATTCATCTTGCTTAGTAAACAAACTCAATGCACTAAAGTCGTTATCAAATACAAAAGTGTGTGTGTAATTCGGGTTTTTATTTCCGTTAGCGCGCTCATTCCCAGGGCAGAGATAACACACTGGATCATAGCTTGGAATTTTTCCTCTAGGTTGTTCCTCAATTTTTCCCAACCAGGGCCTATCAGTACGTTGAGGCGAAACAAGTATCCACTCGCCAGTGAGACTATTGTATCTACGATGAGGATGTGAAAATAAGGTTACCATTTAGCGAATCAAAAGCATTTTTTTAGTTTGAGTAAAACCATCAGCCGTTAATCGATAAAAATAAACACCGCTCGAAAGATTAAATCTATCAAATCTGATTTCATGCTTGCCGGCCACTTTTTCTTCTTGAACTAATTTCGTGATTTCACTTCCGAGCAAATTGTAAACTTTGAGTATCACAAAACTTTTTCTTGGAACGTAATATGTAATAACAGTCGATGAATTAAATGGATTAGGAAAGTTTTGTTTTAATTCAAATGCAAGCGGTATCGAAATATCATTTTCTTGAACAATAGATACGCCTCCTATATTAAGATAACCGAAATCGTATTGATCAAACGTTGTCGCATTGTTTACTAAATTATTAACTCCTGCATAATAAATATTAAATCCTATCTTGTCGCCGTACCTTAAATTCAATCCAGCACATTCTCGTTTTGCAATTGACATTTCAACATCAACTTGAGGAGGATTTTTTTGGACTTTCAGTTTTATACTGTTCTTATAAATTACACGCTTATTGAATTGCTGTTGATATGCGCTTTCATCGTCCCACATGCCGCCGCCTCCAGAATAATTTCTAACTTCAGGGCTTGCATCCCATGAACGCACGGAGATAACCGTACCGGTGTTCAAGTTAAGTTTAATTTCGGTGTTGCCGGCACCCCACCACCATCCGTCGGCTTGAAAATCAAAATAGATCGTCGGAGAAGCAAATACACTCAGTTTCATAGCAAGGTAAAGGGAATCGTTGTCATAACTCATAAAAAGTTTTGGGGAGAACGGAGTCGTTGAATAAACAACCGCGCTATCGACAAGTGGCCATCCAGGTTCAACTATACCATCAAGAACGGGTTTGAAATTGGGAACTACTAAGGCAAGAGGATAACGTGGATATCTATCTGATCCATCCACTATTCCATCGGCATCGGTATCGGGGTTTAAAGGATCGCTTCCGCCGTATGTGCCGTCGTAAGCTTCACGGCGGTCGCTCAAACCGTCAAAATCAGTATCTGGTTGTGAAGCGCTGCTGCCAAAGCAGAGTTCATCCAGCACAATTTTCAGATCATCGTCTGGAAATCCATCATTATCATTATCGACTGCTTCATAAATGTTTCCCCAATTCGAGAGAAGACTTTCGTAAGATTCAAAATTCCGGAATATCTTTGCTTGAAAATCAAAATGTTCCCCGCAAGGGATAGGAAATTCCCACGGTCTATCGCCGTGATACATTTCAGGCAAACCGTTTGCGTCATAAAGTGCATCGATCGCGTGTTGTACTTCATGTACGAAAACCCACACTAATCCATAATGGTAATTTGGATCGTTACCCGGATAAACTACACCCGTACTAACCGGCCACTGCACATGTGAAAAACCCGTATTACGTGAGGGGCCTGGCAAATTCAGGCTCTGAACGCCGTATGACCAAAATCCATTAACTGCACGAGTAATTCTGAATATTATATCGTATTGAGTATTCATTACTCCGAGTTCTGCTAAGTCGTTAGCAGTTTGGATCATACTTTCCCACCATTTATTCGGATCGGGGAAAACTTTATATTCCTGTATTGGGATATATGTAAATTCCACATTCAGTTTCATAAAAGAATTTCGCCAATAAAACAACTTGCCAAGGTCAAGCGATTTTTTAATCTTTTCTATCTCGGCGTTTGTTATCCCTCCTCTGTTCGTATTCTGATAAATTACCACAGCTATTTTCAAATTTGCATATTTGTAGTAACCGCTCGAAGTCGAAAGAGTAGATACGGTTATTTCATCGGATACGGCTATTTCATTTTGAGCATCGACTCTTGCTTTAATGCGGTAATGATAAACGGTTCCGCTAAGTAAACGGGAATCAATAAATGAAGTATCCTTCCCCGCATAACCGACCGGCAACCCGTACGGTTCTCCATCTTTACGACGATAAATATTATATCCTTTTATCGGATTGTTGAGAATATTAAACGGATTCCACTTTAAAGTGACACTTGAAGGAAATGCAACGCCTGATAATCCGGTAATAGGACAATCGTTCACTTCTTCGGAATGAGGTCCGATGATTCCTGCGGTCGAAACAGCAAAGACGATGTAACCGTATTTTTTACTCGAGGAAACGTTTTGATCAATAAAAACCGTATCTGCCAAATTATCAGCAACCTGTGAGTAAAGCATTCTTGCTTTCCCATTCGGTAAAAGATCGTCGAGCGTTCTTCTATAAACTCGGTAAGTAACGCCATCAATCCTATCCCAAAAAACGATCCTTTTGCTGCTGTCGGGAACAACAAGCGAAATATTTACCGCAGTAGTAGGAAGCGCTGCATTGACAAGTTGCAAGGTTAAGGGAAAGCGATACCAAGGTATGGCAGAAACATAATCACCAACAATTGCTTGCTGGCTCGTTGCTTTGCAAGTAAATCTAATAAATGCACTGTCCCCGACTTGAAGTGAGGGATTTATAAAATTCCCAAGCTCGACACCAAAAGTTCCGATTCCACTAATGTTAGGATCAACTCCCCCATCCCAGCGTGGAGCGTTTTCGATTAAAATTTTACTTTCATCCCTATTTAGAAAAGCTGTGAAGTCTGCATTCGGAACGATGTGTGTACAGATTGTATCATTGGCATGATAAACAAAATTGTTAAAGTAAACAGAAGTACCTGATTGTGAGTATCCCAATGAGAGAAGTGTTAAATTAAAAAGAAACAATAGTGTATTTTGTGAAACATTCATCTCACAAGTGTCCAAAATAAATTTCTAACAATGAAAGTTTTATTGATCTGAACAATTAATACAATTAATTTTTATTTTAAAATTAAGTAAAAAGGAACTCATCCCCCTTTTATTCCCCCTTCTCTTGGCAAGAGAAGGGGGATAGGGGGTTGAGTTTTTAATTTTAGAAAAATGTTTATATTTATCTTGAATTCTAAACTTTTATAAATCAACAAAAATATTTTGGACAGTACTGCATTCATCCATTACTTTAGTTTTCGATACTCAAGGTCATCTCTAATCTAAACCAATACCTAAGCCAATCCTATGTGCTGCACCAAGGAAGTTGAACTTGCTATAAGAGTAATCAACCCTTGTATCAAATCCAGCGATGTTGTAACGTACTCCTACCCCAAATGAGAATGTAGCTGCATCGTGATTGAACCTGTAACCACCCCGAGCAAAAAAGATGTTTTTAAAATTCCATTCCAGTCCGAGTTGTGTTAAAGGTTGTCCATCGTTTGGTTTTGTTGCAGAAAAACTTACAAGTAATTTTTGATTTTCAAAATCGAGAGCGTTTATTGATGCACCAAAAGTAAAACTTGTCGGAAGAGGATAAGATTCATTAACGAACTTAATATTAGAACCGAAATTGGAAATCTGCATTGCAAACCTGAATCCTCTAAAATCTGAAACATACATTGAACTAATATCTACAGAGACCGCATTTGCGTTGAAATCAGAGTATAAAGCAAGGTAGATATAATTAACCGTCAAGCCAACTGTTACCCTGTCTGTAAAAAATCTTGAGTAGCTCAATCCGATTCGATAGTTACCGGCATAAAATGTTTCGCCTGTACCCTCCGGCTGGAGTGGTGTTCTCACCTTCATTTCATCGGTATAGAGACCGGTAAACGACAATCCAAATGCACCAATATCTCCAAACGTATGAGCTATTGCAGCAAAATCGTGATTGATTCCAGCAAACCAAAAGTTGTGATTGAAAACTATATCCGTCCCTTTGATCCATGCAAGCGCAGATGTGTTGTAATATGTTCCCTCTGCACCTTCAACAGCAGCGATATAAGCATCGCTCATAGCAGTACCTCGAGGACTGATGCCAATTTTTAAGAACTGTGCATCAGTACTTCCAGGACGATTATACTGTGCAAATACTATGCACGGCAAAAATAAAATCAAAAGAAATTTCTTAATCATATTTCAAATATTCTTTCAATTATTAAATCATACTCACTTAATTATCACAAACTTTCCGACTTGAATTTTTCCACTGTTTTTATCTTCTACTGTGAAAAGATAAATACCGCTCGATACAGCTTGGCCCACACTCGATGTCAAATTCCAATCTTCATAACCTTTAGTTGGATTATCGTGATAGATCGTTCCGACAAGATCTCCAGCAAGAGTGAATATTTTTATCTCGCATTGTACAGGAAGATTAATGAATTGAATCCGCCTATCTTGTTCCATCCATCGATCTCTTGTTCCAGCAGGTTTTTCCCACTGAGGATCATAAGTATGATACGCTATATCTCCGCGGTAAGGATTTGGGACTGCAGCAACTTGCCAAACAGTTGGGGGAGGTTCGGTACCTGGAACAACGACCTTAGCGTTCCTGTAAATACTCGATTCTTGAGATGGAAAATCAGATGCAGTGTCGGGTTTAGAAAACGCTGTGACAGAATAATAATACTCAATGTTATTCAATAAGCCGAGATCAGTGTATTCGTGCTGGAGCCCAGTGTTGTAACCGAATTTGTTATCAGGCAAATCGTACTCAGCAAGTAAAGTCCATGGACCTGACGAGCTTCTTGTGCTCTTGTAAACACGATACCCTTCAAACGGTTTAAGGCTGCTATCTGCTCGGTATGGATCGAGATAAGTTTCTGGATTCACATCTCCTTCGCGTGGATCCCATTTAAGAATAACTTTACGATTCTTCTCTTCGACTCTAAGTGGTGTATTCGGTGGCGGAGACGGAACTCGAAAGTTTTGTCTAATCAACCAATCTAATCTATCGGCGTTTTTAAGTACACCCTCAGTACCTTTACCTAAAATTTGACCTACATAAAAACTAATAGTATCACCTGCATTAAGATTAAAAGGTCCGAATGAAATAATAAATTGTGAGCCAATTGGTTCGACTTGATTTTCCATTATTATTCCCGAAGATATCTCTAAATACCGAAGAGGATCTTGACCAGCAGGCGCCCCCCTCCCCCTTCCAGGATACCAATTGAAAGTCCATTTTAGTGAATCACTTCGTAAATTATTAGGCGGGTAAACTTTCACACCGATTGGGCTAATAGCTTGTCCATCTACTCCGCCCGGATAATCGATAGAAAGACCTAATTTTCTATCGGGATAATAAACCGAGTAATCATCAAGTGCGAAATCCCATCCCTCGCTCCGATAGCCAACATTTCCATCGAGCCAGTATGCAATGTAAACATCTTTCAAATTGTATTTTTTTGAGATGACATAAAATTTATATACAATCATTTCGTCTAACGGAGTCGATCCCCAACTGTAACTCGTTTGAATAACATCTAAAAACAAAGGAACATGAGCAGGAATGTTTTTGACGTTGTAATCGCTGTAACGACAGATAAAATCTTGATCGGATACACCAACATACTTTTGCCAGTAAGGTATATCAACTGTATCATTTTTGTTAACGACGCAAATCGTATCCCATGTTTCTGCTGAAGGGTAAAATTCAAAACTAGGAGCCCAACCTGTAGTTACCGAAACTAAAGTATCGTTCCCGAGAATGCCTCCGACCCAAATCCCTCCTTCACCAATGTGTTCTTCGTGGCTGTTGCGCGGATACTCACAATAAATCAAACCGGGGTAATTTGTGCTCACCCTCCACAAGGCTCCCATGTTAGTAATGAGCTGCTTAACCGCACCGACTTCGTGAAGCTTCCAATCAAGTGTTGTCCTTTGAGCAAACAAACTCACTGAAGAAAGAAGAGATAAGAGAATTAATATTTTAGTAAGAAATCTCATTCGAGTCCTACACTATTTAATAATAATAAATTTATCAACTTGAATTTTACTTGTCTTTTTATCTTCAACGGTGTACAAATAAATTCCACTCGAAACAGCTTGTCCAACGTAAGATGTCAAATTCCAATCTTCATAACCTTTGTCCGGATTGTTGTGATAAATTGATTGAACCAAATCGCCCGACAGCGTATAAATTCTTATATCACACTCGGCGGTGAGATTAATAAATTGAATTCTTCTGTCTTGTTCCATCCATCTATCTCGCGTACCCCCTGGCTTTTCCCATGGCGGAATGTAAGAGTGATAAGCGACGTCTCCACGATAAGGATTAGGTACTACGGCAACTTGACCAACAGTTTCTAGAGGAGGCGTGCCAGGAACAACTTTTTTACTACCTACTTTTATACTCGATTCTAAAGGAGGAAAATTTAAAACTCTATCCGGTTTTGAAAAGGACGTAACTGCATAATAATAATCTAAATTATTTAACAAGCCAACATCAGTATACTCATATTCAATCCCGGTATTAGAACCATAAGCATTATCAGGTAAGTCGAATTCTGCTAGCAATGTCCAAGGACCATTTTGACTTTTTGTACTCTTGTAAACTCTATAACCTTCAAACGGTTTTGGAATTGAATCCCCACGATATGGATCATGATATTCTTCTGGATTGACATCACCAGCACCTGGTTTCCACTTTAGAGTAACTCTCTTGCTTCCTGGAATAACCGTTAAAGGTGGTGGAGGCGGTGCAAATGGAATTTTGAAATCCTTCGCCCGAACAAGATTAAGAACACGTTCGTTTTCATAAATTGACTTAATGCTTTTTCCCAAAATTAAGGCAACACTAAAGTGAAGTGTATCAACTTTATTTAATTGATACGGACCTAAAGCAACAATGTGTTTTGTGCCATCGCCGGTTGTGACTTGATTTTCCATTATAAGGTTCTTTGTCATGTCGGTATATTTTTCAACGTCTGTATACGGTATACCTTGCTGCCTACCATTGTACCAGATGAAAGTCAAAACACTACCAGCGATTGGTTCCGGAAAGTAGCTTCTTTGCCCGATTGGTCCGATTGCGTTACCATCTTCTCCACCTGGAAGGTCTGTACAAATTGCAAGAGTTCGCTGCGTATCAAAGTAAGTTTCGTCATCTAATCCATGCGCATCTGACAATCCATAACCAACATTCCCATTCATCCAATTAGTTAAAAATACTCTTTCAAGATTGTACTTTGTTGATATCACGTGATAATTCACAACAATTATTTCATCAAGAGGGAGTGAGCCCCACGCATAACTATTCTGAATTACTTCAAGATAAAGAGGTTTGTGATCGCTCTTTTTCAAACTCACAGGATTATAGTCGTTGTAACGACAGACAAAATCTTGATCTGAAACGCCAACATAATTCTTCCAATATGGATTTGCTGGATCTCCGATATCAACAGTATCACCTCTCTTCACCACCCAAATCGTATCCCACAATGCATCAGAGGGATAGAACTCGCCCTGTTCGCCTCTGATAACCGAAACAAGTGTATCATTACCTAAAACGGCTCCGATCCACGGTCCGCCTTCAGTGATATGCTCTTCCAAACTACCGGGAGGGTATTCACAATTAACTAAACCGGGATACGAAAATAAAGGATCAAACTTTGCATTGAGCCAGCCTGTGTTAGTGATTACCTGACGAACTTTTCCAACATCATGTACCTTCACATCAAGTGTTGCTTTTTGTGAAAACAAATTGCAAAAACTTAATAAGATAAATATTATTACGAATAAAATCTTTTTCTGCACAATTGTTACCAATCTATTCTAAGACCAGCTTTAATATACCGTCCAGTTGAAAATTGTCTTGGGTCCATCAACCTGAACATTGTGTACCAATCGTAGAATTGATTGGTACCAGGTTGGATATCGCCGTACCGAAACGGCTTACCCGTTGCTGTATTAAAACCATAACCGATTTGAATGTTGTTCTGATCAAATAAATTGAATACGTCCACTTCTAATGACAAACGAACGCCCAGTAATCTGAACCCTTTACTTAATCTTAAGTCAATCGTTGAAATACTTGGACTTGTTTCTGTGTTTTCAAGTTTTTGAGCTTGAGCAAGATCAAAAGTAAATGGCGTATATGGTTGACCCGATGAGAAGCTTGATAGAACTGTAACGTTCCAATCGTCAGGAAGTTTTAGTCCGAACAAATTCAAATGCTGATTTTCCATTGCCATTAAACTTAGCTGGGAAATGATTTGATGACGAATATCCCACCCCGCTCTTCTTTCGCGAATCGGAGACGGAAAATCTGTTAACGATTTAATATAATCTTCAAATGCAGAAGATGCATAAAC
>JAGUXE010000257.1 GCA_020061995.1 Ignavibacteriales bacterium
AATCAGTTGTAGCTGTAAATTCATTTTCTTCTTTCATATAATCGGCATAATTAAATTCTCCGATAATGGAATTTTTGGAGAAATAGACTGTTTCTCCCGATGGAGTTGTGCATTTAATTTCTCCTTTAACTACAAGGAAATAGTAGTACATATAATTTTCAAAATGTGGAATTCTTTCCCCTTTTAATTTCGGAATTTCTAATGATCCAGAAACAAATTCAACAAGTTTGATTTCATCAACATTCCGGAATATTGGGAGCGATTTCAACAACTTAACTTCATCAGTAGAAAGTAACAAGTTATTTGTCTGAATTCCAGAGAGGTTATTCTGAATATTTTCCGGGAAATTATCAAAAAGTTCTCTATAGTATAAAGAATTTATTGACATTAGGGTTCTGGCAGCATTTTCATAAATCATGAAATCGGGGTTTATTAAATTTGCTGATAAAGTTCGAATTGTATCTTCGTTATTGTAATGAGTGGTTAATTCAATTGCACAAACTTTCGTCCAGCGATTAATTAATGAAAAATCTTTATTGATAATATCAATTAGTCTTTCAGCTAAAGATAATTTTTGCTGGGGGTATAAGACGTTGAAAAGTTCTAAACACTCTTCATATGAAACATCTTCAAGAAGAGGAATTAACATCTCCTTGATTTCGGGAAGGACTATTAAATCTAAAATTTCTAATGCATAAACACGTTTTTCATTATCCCCAGATTCAATATTTTCTCGAATATGCTGAATAGTTTTATAATCATAAAGTAACGAAAGAAAGTGAAATATCCGTTCTCTTTTATTCTTCAATTCTGATTCAAGTGAACTTATTAAGTGAATTGCCTTATTAGATTTTTTACAATCAATTATTGTAGCCATTAACCATACGGTGATTTCAATTTCATGTTCGATTGTCTGAGAAATAAAGGAAAATTCAGAATGGGTTGCATGATAATTTAATTTACCCAAAGCGATTAGGACTCGATCACGAATGTCTTTATCCGGATCAAGCATTTTTGAATGCAAAATATCAACTGCCGTTTTTGAGCCGACTTTTTCAAAAACTTTGATCAATCTTAATTTTGTAGATTTATCAGTTGTCATTCTTATAAAAGTGGTGTTCAAATCCCTTAAAATCGGTTCGCCAATAATTTTCATCACTGATATGGATGAATTTGCAAAAGAGGGGACTGCTACCAGTGAAATAATATGATTCCACAACTCCACACGTTTTATTTTACCTGTTGCGATAATTGCTGATGTTCTAACTCGATAATCATTATCATTCAAGAAAACTTGGAGTAATTTTATAGAATCATATCTACCTGAATATCCTAATAATCTGGATGCTAAAATTCTATCATCCGCATAATCTGATACACTAAGTTGTTCAATTTTATCAAAAGTCATTTGTTCTTTTGATTTCAAAACTGCTTCAGTTTTTTTCAGTTTATCGAAAAGAGGATTGTTTTCTGCCTTCGAAAGTAATAATTCTATTTCATCCAATGAGGTTATTATTACACGCTCTTCAATTAGTTTAAGCAAGATTTCTTTTTGTTTTAAATTTCCTTTAAGTAAAAATTCAGGCAAGTACTCTTCTAATTCAATCGGGTCGATCTTTTCAAATAAACGATTCAGATCTATCAGTAAATCGCCATCTCCCTTTTCCATTTGATTTTTTAATAATCTTAGCGATTCATCAATTCTATTCCGTGATGAATCTTTCCTTTGCTGCTCCAAAATTGATTTAAGAGTTGAACGATATTCGTGATACATCTTAAAAGCAATTCGAACCCAAAACAATAATACTATTAGGAAAATGAAATTGTAGTGAACAATATTCAGAAAGGTTAGATTTGTGAAAAGTAACAATGCAAACCCGCCAAGAGTGTTACCGATTGCTTTTGGTATTCCTTCCATTTTACTTTGAAATGTAAATCTTTCCTCTGCCGGAAGTGGTTGATATAATATTTGGAATGCCGGATCACCTAAAGAACTTCGTAAAACCCGCTCCGACAATTTCATAAGAGCGATAAAAGCGAAAAACATTGCTGAGGCTCCATATAAGGCTCCGGATAAAGTCGCGAGTATTGCACATAATGCCAGCATTAATGGAAGAGCTGATAAACCTAATTTAATCCCATATTTACTAATCAATCTACCTGATAAAAAAGTTTTAATGATGAATTCGGCAATTGCTGTGATACCAAAGAAAATACCAAGGAATGAGGCAAGAACATTTCTATCAGGATATTCAATTTTTGTTTGATCTAAAAATAAATAATCAACAAAATAAATCGAGAACATTGGTAGAAGTGCCAGTAAGAATAAATAAGAAAAGTACTTAGTTTTTAATAACTGAAATAAACCTGATTTATTATTTTTCGAAATGCTTGATTCAGAATTGGTCTCTACTGAAATAAGATTGTTCTTAAATACTTTAGTTATATAAGATAAAATACCAACACAAAAAACAAGAGCAATAAAAGCAATGAATATTAAATCGGATGCAGAAATAAACTGAAGTAAAAGTGGAATTGAGAAAAAGCCAATAATATCAGAAATTACTTCTCCGGAACTTATTAATCCAAACAACCTTTTCCCTTGGCGCAAGTTGAAAAGCCTTCCGGCTAAAATCCAAAAGACAATTGCCCCTATGAAAGTGAATGCTCTAATCCAGATATACATCAAGAAAGAGAGCCATCTGAACGGGAAAAAATATTCACTTAAGCTAAAGAGCAAGACACTTATTGTTAGTAAGACAAGATATGTTATCAAAAGGCTTGGGACAGAAAGTTTTTTTTCAAGTTTTGAAGAAATCACCCATATTAAATACCCGGCAGCTCCCGATGCGATATAAGCATAGGATAACATCTTGGTATCGAAATTTTCAAGGAAAAGAGAGGTTGCAGCAGTATAAAAGAAAGCGCTTGAAGTTCCCATGAAGAAGGAAAAAATCAATAATAATATTATGGGAAATTCTTCACCTCTACGGATATTAAGTGTTGAAATTATTTGTTCTTTGATTTTCATTTCGTGGTTAACAACTAACTATATTTAATGCATCATAGGGTAGTGCAAGAAAAGAGTTTCGGTCAGTGTGAAATCCGCCTCTCAATAAATAGACTATGCGAAATTCTTTCTGAAGATACATCTCGGAAATTCTATCAATATCATAATAGGGAATAATTTTATAATCAATTTCATGTTTTGCAGATTTTAAAAAGAGTTCTAATTTTTTTGGATCAATTCTGTTGGAAATAAATCCTTCAATAGAAAGAGGGAATACAATATTAAAGCAAGTACCTAAACCTGTTAGTTCAGGATAAAAACCGTCACACATCCAACCTATTTTATTAACCAAAATTACAGTTGATGAAAAATTTGTAAGATCAAGAAGTCCTCGCTTAGTTTTGGAACCTCTCTTCATAGCGAGAAGTGAGGAATATTCAATTAATAGTTTTCCGATATTCCTTCCTTTTAAAACATCATCAACTCCAAGTCTTAGTGTGTAAGACATTCGATCAGTCGTATCATACCCAGCTTCAAAAAGGCATGCCAAAATTTTATTATCAGAATTTTCGATTAGGAGTCCATGCCCGAAATTTATAAACCTGTACAAATCATATTTGCTTATCTCTTCAGCAATTTCAGGAGTGAAACAAGCATATCTGTATTGAATAAACTCTTCCAATTTTATAATATCATCGTTTTTAGCCAATCGAAAAATTAATCCGTCAGCATTTAATAGATTTTTAATGACATCTAAATGATAGTTAATAAACATTTCAACATTATCATAATATTTCCACTCCGTGGTGTCAAAACAAAGTTCAGTTGGTTTTCGATAATTGAGAATTTTTTCCATAAAAATTATTTTTCTGAAATAATGTTATTTGGTAGTTAAGTAAATAATTTAGTAATCGAAATTCAGGTCATACAAAACTCTCAACATAAAGTGACGCTCTCGTTGTGGAGTTCTTGATGAATAGAACGATCCATCGGCACTTCTGATGCCTGGGTCAAAATATTCTTTATTCAATATATTATTACAGCTTAATTGGAATGTCAATCCTGTTTCAAAAATATTTTGGTAGCTTAAACTTCCATTAAGTAAAAAGAAGGCAGGAAACTTTTCTGAATTTGAAGGAACACTAGTTCCTACTCCTGTTTTTCTTTCACCTATATAATTAAATCTGACATTGATATTTAATTTTTCAAAATACTTTGCATTTATTCCAGAGTTAACCCGGTGACTTGCAATGTCGCCAATTCTAGCTTCGTTACCTGCTTGTGTATTTCTTGGTTCGGTGAATGTATAATTCACATAAAATTGATAATTATTGTAACTATAATTAAGAGTCGACTGTACTCCTTTAATTTGTAAAGAACCAATCGGTTGGTTTTGCCCTGTAGTTCCTCCATTATACTCGACAATCTTTGTCCCTACAACTCCGGAATAATTTGCACTGTATGCAGAAGTCTCGAAGTATAATGATGAAATTAATTTAATACCGGCACTAAATTCAATATTCTTGACTTTTTCCGGTTCAAGGTTTGGATTGGTAAGTTGACGTGCAGGATTAGTTGTAAATTTTGTCCAGTTTGAAGCGTCTTTTATAGCTTCAGAATAAATTCCTTTAAAAATAAAAATAGAAGGAGTATAGACTAACGCTATTCTCGGATTAAACTGAGTTCCATAACCGCCGAATTCTCTAATTTTGTTATAGTCTAATCTACCACCTAAAGTGATTTTCAATTGATCAATTGGTTTATAACTTCCTTGAGCATATAAACCCCAATCAACAATTTCGTAACTATTTCCACCAAGTATATTCCCTTGGTTTGTTTTGCTGCCACCTGCATAACCTGAATCAGATGGGAAAGGTTTGTAAGCGATATTGTAATTACCCTGAAGTTGACTATTACGAATTTCTAATCCCAATAATAAATCAAATGAAGTTGAAGGAGTATATAAAAGCTTGAGTTCATTTCTTAACTGTTTAGATAATTGATAATAATATTCTGTTACCCAAAACGGTTGTACATCCGAAGCAAGATCTGCCAATGAAAATGCTCCATTTGAGTAATTCAATAGATATACCGCTTTTGAGTCATTATGAATACTATGAACTTTATATTGAGCATAATTTGTAAAACTAAGTTCGTCAGTAATAGATTTATCATACTTGATATAAAAGAAGGATTGTTCGGGAACCCAAATACTACCGTTATGAGCCCCTGCTTCATTATTATCAGTGAAATAGTTAGTCCCGCCGGAAGTGTTTCTCCACTTTTGGTAGCCGATAGTAAAATCATAAAGTTTAAGTTTACCGTAAAGGTAATATGAATTACTGATGTTACTGTATTTTATTTTACTTCCTCCGATTACTTCATTCATACTGTTTTTGTCGAAGTTTTTCGCAGCATCGATACCGGCTTGTGTTAGTTCAACTGATATTGGATTACCATTATTATCGCGTACAATATTGTAGTAAGGATTTCCATCTGAAAGATTATTGTTTGTAATGTAATTTTGAACATTATTATTTACATTTAACATAGCCGAATAATCAACATTATCATAATATTTAGTGCTATAGTCATAATCGGGATATTTTGATAAATCCATTTCATCCGAATAAAAATTTCTGCCACTGAATGAGAATGCTACATCACTTAATTTACCGGCAACAGTAACGTCATTATATCGAGTATTCCATGATCCAACATTAGACTGGGCAGAAATGCCGATTTTTTTATCTTTATAAATATCCTCAGGTTCTTTTGTAATTACATTTATAACTCCGACAAATGCGTTTGCTCCATACATCGTTGATGCGGGGCCATATACAACTTCTACACGTTTAACATTTGTAAGCGGAAACTGTCTAGACAGATAAATGATATTTGACCATAGATCGTTTTCCTCAACACCGTCAATTAAAAAGATTGTACGGTCAGTATTATTTGAGCGATAACCTCTTTGATATATATTAGAGTAGGTTGGACCAAATGATCTCGATATATCAAATCCGGGAAGGTCACTTAATAAAGCTTCTAGATCAATATATCCTCTTCGTTGAATATCATCCTCATTAATTACAATTACTGTTGCGGGAGCTTCAGTAAGATTCTCTAACTTTTTTGAAACCGATTGAACTTGTGTGTTAACCCCACTTAATTTCAATTCAGTAATTAACCGGACGAATTTGGGCGGATCAAAAAGAGTTGGTTCAAAAAAGGGAGCAATTTTAATTAACTGAGCTGCTGAATTATTTGCCAAGTTAACAGAGTCAATAGCTATGTATGTCATTGATAGGAGTCTGTATGCCTGGACTAATTCTTTATTTGAGAAACCGTTTTTAATACATGGTTCAAGGATGGAGATTACTGATTCAAAATCTCCTATCTCATATTTTTTTTTTGCCTCGTTTAATGAAACATCATCACAACGATTTTGTGTAATAATTTTTTCTTGAAAGGAAAAGAATATCACAAATAGCAGCAATAACCTTGTTTTATTTATCATTTCTACCTTAATGGAAATCATGAAAATATTAATTCTGATTACTATTCAATTATTAGGGTAAATCTACATTAGTCTTTTCGTATGGAATGTCGCTTCCTATATATTTATGCCATTCCTCTCTGTTCAAATTCCTTTTAATTTTCTTTTGAAGAATTTCAGCTAATTGATTTGTTTTTATTATCCTACAATGAACTGTTTTATCTTCGCTTGAAGTAAAGACCCTTGAGCCGTCATCTGAAAAAATTACGCTATATACCCATGAATCGTGTCCATCAAGAATAATGGGAAGTTCATCGGGTTTTTTACCATTCCAAATTCTAACGGTTCCATCAGAACTGGCTGTTGCAATCGATTCATTATCATTCGAGAATTTTATGTCATTTATAGAAGAAGTGTGACCAATAAGTTCGATTGGCTTTGAAGTTAGGGAATCAAAATCCCATAAAAGCAATGTCCCTTTTGAGTCACCTGAAATTAGAGCTTTTCCATCCGGACTAAAAGTTACTGCCATAATAGCTCTACCTGCATCAATAAGAGTAGACGAAGAATTATTCATTAAGTTAATAATCGATAATTTACCATCATCTCTTCCAATTACTAATTCATTTTTATTCGGATGAAATGCAACAGTTGTATATCTGGATTTTGATTGCTCGATAATCCTTGATTGATATTGTCCATTATTCAAATTCCAAATTCTTAGCGTCCCATCAGAACTTGATGAGGCAAGAAGTGAATTGTCACTATTAAAAGCGACTGAGTTTATGACGAAGTTGTGTCCTTGCAACAATTTCAGGTCAGAATTTTGTTTTGTAAGGTCAATTAATAGTATTGCTCCCTCAAATGTTCCTGCAGCTAATAATTTTTCATCTTTTGAGATAGCGAGTGATCGAATCCCTTTTTTGGCAACATCCGGAAGAACCAATAGCTTGGGTTTATTATTGGGTTGGTTAACATCCCAAATGCATATCGTGCCATCATCACCAGATGATATTAAATTATTTTCCCCGGATAAGACTAAACTTCTTACACCATCTTGATGTCCCCGAAAAACCATGTTTTTATCAACAGAATAATTCAATGCTTGATAAATATCAGGATCATTTACCGAACCATCATTCTTTTTGTTAAAATGATAAGCTTGTAGGGATAAGAGAGAAGAGAGATCCTCATTGTTTTGAATTTTTACTGCTTGAATTGCCATCGATCGTGCAATTGCTATAAGTCTCAAACGCATAGTATTCTTTTCCGAAACCTCGGCTTTGAATCTTTCGGTATCAGCAATTTTTTTCTGATTTAATGCATCCTGCTTTTGTCTTTCAGCCTCATCTTTTGACTTAATTGCTACGACTTTTGCAGCATCAGCTTGCTGCTTCTGTAAAAGGGCTTCCTGTTTTTGCTGCTCCGCAATTTTTTGCTGTTCAAGTGCATATTGTTTTTGCTCTTCAGTAATGATTTGCTGTTGCTCGGCGATTTGTTGCTGTTGCTCAGCAATTCTTTTCTGCGAGATTGCTTCCTTCTTTTGCATATCGGCCTTTTTGCCTTCAGTGTGGGCAATTTTTTCCTTCTCCAATGCCTTTTTTTCACTCGCCTCTGCTTTAAAACGAAGATTTAGGGATACTAAAAGAAAGATTAGGGAAACAACAGATGCTGCTCCAAGAAAAATAGCAAATCTTCTAGCACGTGTAAGTTCTCTTTGCTGTTGTTTTTCTTTTTTGGCAATTTCTAGTTCAAATTCCCTTTTACTATAATTTAAAAACTCCATAGCTCTATCAAACGCATAGTCATAACGCTTTGCCCACGTAGCATTGGGTTTATTTGTATCAAGCCAGTTAAGCGCAAGTTGTAGTTCGGGGTTTATCCAGAGTGCAGCTTTCCCGTCCTGGTATAATTCTGCTGACTTTGACAATCTTAAATAAAGTTGAGCTGATTTTGTTTCATCTTCAACCCAATCTTTCAATCGTTCCCATTTTCGCATTATGCTTTCGTGTGAGATATCAATAATGCTTTCTTCATTCAACTGAAAGTGATGGGAGGGCATTAAGAATGCGCATCCGGGTGACCTGAAAATATCTATAATAGAAATGACTTCAGATTCTTTTGCCTCTGCAAGAGTGCAGATGTCTTTTAATGGAGTTGGTCGTCTCGTTCCTCTTCCGGTATTATCGCTACCTAAATCAGTGAGCGCTTTGAATAATTTTTCCGTTAAAAATTTTTGACGAGGATTTTGAAAATCTTGGTATATTCTTTCAGCATGCTGGGAAATAGCTTCTGCCATTGTTCCGATAGCTTCGTAATGGGTTAGGTCAATCGGTTCGTCACCTATTCTATTCAGAATCCAATAGTCCCAAGTTCGCATTAATGCATGTTGCATAACCGGGAGTTGATCCGGGTCATCTCCAACATCTAGTAATAATTGATTAACGAGACGCTTAGAAATTTTTCCGCCGCAAACCTCTATTGGACCTGTAATAGCTAGTTCTTTTTCATCTTTAGACATACGTACAACAAGGTGATGTCCTTTATTAATTGCTTCAGGGAGTCCGCTAAATTCAGTACAGTCACCTAAGAAATCGGACCTCATTGTTATTACTATATAACAATTGCATTTATGATTTGAAGCAACATCCAGAAGCAATTGCACAAAGTAATCAGCTTCGGATTTCAAATTTTCCTTTTCAGTAACTTGTTGAAATCGAAATAATTCTTCAAACTGATCGATAACCAATAAGAAATTTTTATTTCGTTCAGTCTGTAACAAAATCAGCAGTTCACTTAACCCTGATTTATTTCCATTTAATAATGCTTCGATTTCTTTTATGCTTGTGAAAGGAGCGGAAGTAATATTTTCGGTTTTAGCAAGACTAAATATTGCTTCGCTTAATCTGTAAATAGGTTCGTTACCGGGTCTGAAAATTTGATGATTCCACTCATTGTTCTTTTGAACATGTTTCCCCTTAAAGAGCGAAGGGAGTAAACCTGCTCTAACTAATGATGACTTACCGCAACCAGAAGAACCTGTTATGGCAAGGAAACGGGTTTCGTATAAGCGTGGAATTAGTTCTTTTATTTGGCTTTCACGTCCGAAGAATATAACATCTTCCTCAGCCTCAAAACTTCTGATTCCGGGGAACGGATTAAGAAATAATTTCTTTTCCCCCATACCAATATTCCAATCAATTAAGTTAATGCAAATATTGCTAGTGCAACTTAGTTAGATATTCGGAGAAATATACGTAATAAGTCTATGAATTTTTTTTTGAAATTACAACGATTTGTTTCAAGAAAATTTTTCTCCCAAATTAAACCGGCATTTTTTTATTTAATTCATGTGGGTTACTATATTTCAGAGAAAATGGAAATTCCTTTTGGATTCTTTGAAAGAATGATAAATTTAGAAAATGAAATTTACTCAATATTTTTTTTAATGTAACTAATCAGAAAACAGGAAAATGAACTCCAAAACATTTCTACTCATATTAATTTTGTGTTATTCCATGTCAGTAACTTCATGTAAATTATTTACAGGGGATGATAATTTAATAGTTCCCGATTTGAGTAGTGACAGCCTCTACAGTTCAATGACCTTAATTGTGTCTGATACGTTTTATATACAATCTCTTAAAGGAATTGAAAAGGGAATAGTCGATTCACTCTTAAAAATTTATCAACAAAATAATTTTAATCCGTTTTGGCTTTCTGAAGAAACAGATACCTTGCAAATCCAAATATTCTTAATTTATTTGGAAAATTCTTTCAAACACGGATTTGATCCGGAAAGATATTATTTCAAATCTCTCAATTCTGCCTATCAATCATTACTTGCGAACAGAAGTATAAATAAATCTTATAATTATCAGGAACTTGCAAAATTTGAATTTCTTCTGTCAGTAGCATATCTGCAATATCAAAAAAACCTGCTTTACGGAATAATCAATCCTCATGAGTATGATACAGAAAATTATGATATACCAAAACCGGATAGAGGTATTGATATCTATGATAATTTGTATAAATCAAACAAAGATAAGATACTTGAGGAAATACAACCCAAAAGTAAACGTTATGTCGGACTTCAAAACGCGCTTGAATTTTATAAAGAGTTTGCCATTGGTGCGGTATGGAGCCGTATTCCCATGATAACCGGAAAAATCGAGGTTGGAAAACATGCAACAATATTAAAACCTCTTTCGCAAAATTTGATATCTTTAGGTTTGCTTGATTCTTCATATCATTTATCATTTCCACCACATTATGATTCTCTGCTATTCAAAGCGGTTAAGCAATTTCAACTTCTTTATGGATTAAAAGATGACGGAGTTATTGGATCACAAACTATTGAACAACTTAATATAACTCCATTGGAAAGAGTCGAACAAATAAAAGTAAATATGGAACGATTCCGCTGGACAACATATATCGATTCATTAACTTATGTTTTAGTGAACATCCCGGATTTCACTTTATTCGCTTATAAGGAAGGCGAATTACAGACTTCGATTAAAGTATGTGTAGGTCAAAAGCGGGAACGAAATTACGATCAGAAAATTGCAGTATATAAAAAAACAAAAAAATGGATTCACCTTCCCAAAAATTTTGAGACACCACAAGTATATAGTCGTATTAACCAAATTATTACGAATCCGCCATGGAATGTCCCGACCAGTATTGCAAAAAATGAAACTTACTATGAGGTTATGAAGGATTCAAATTACTTGAATGACAAAAAGTTTAAAGTTTTTCAGGGAGGTAAGGAGATCGATCATAATGAAATAGATTGGAAGAAATATTCTCCAACCAACCTCCCATTTTCGTTTGTTCAAGAACCGGGTGGGGCAAATGCTCTTGGAAGAATTAAATTTATGTTCAATAATAAATATTCAATTTATTTGCATGACACTCCAACACGAGCTCCATTTTCCACCGCTAATCGGGCAGTTAGTCATGGATGTGTGCGAGTTGAAAAACCATTGATGTTTGCTGAATATTTAACGGGTCAGGTTACAAACGTTACGTTGGATGACGTAAAGATTGAACTTGGGATTAAACCTGAGGATAAAGAAATGATGAAATATTTTAAAGGGTATCACAATAAAACCAAGTATTTGGAACTTAATAGTACAATTCCCCTCTTTGTTGACTACTTTACCGCCTGGGTTGATGATAAAAACCAATTGCAATTCCGACCCGATGTTTATGAGAAGGATAAAAAGTTAGCGCAAGCCTTATCTGAAGCCGAAAATACTAATCATTCGGAGATGGCATTACTACCCACAAAATAATGTATACTAAAATACCGGGGAATCCTACACTTAATACGGATAGCAAAACATAACCGACCCTTACAATTGTAGGATCCCATCCCAGCCAATCTGCAATACCACCACAAACCCCTGCAATCATTTTGTTGTGTGATTTTTTCAATACCATGTAATTCTCCAATTGTTGTAAATTTTAATTTGTAAAATATCAAAATAATCAGAGTAATAAAATCTATAAGTTGCGAAAAGGATGGTCATTCACTAATTTCACATTGGTTTTCAAATAAAATAGTTAATGAGGTTTACAATTGGGAAATATCGAACGGGAAGAGATTTATAAGAAGGCTGACCTTCTTTCATCTACATTTGATTATTCATTAAATGAAGCAGCTATAATACTGGCAGCCGGACATGGTAAAAGAATTAAATCACATCGGTCAAAAATGCTCCACAATATATGGGGAGTCCCTACCGTTGAACGTGTTTTCAATGCTTGCCAGAAAACTGAAGAAGCAATTAACGCTATCCTCGTTGTCGGTATAAAAGCTTTAGATGTTATGACTGTTATAGGGAAAAGAGAAAAAACTCTTTTCGCTTATCAAGCTGAGCAGAAAGGAACCGGACATGCAGTCCAAATTGCTTTGGAGAAAATTAAAAAAGATTTTGATGGTGTGATTTATGTGCTCCCCGGGGATATGGGTTTAATAGATAAAACAACAACAACAATGTTCCGGCATGCGTTCAAAGATTCTAAAGCTGATATGATGGTTTTAACTGGCACTTATGAAGGTGAAACAGACCAAAATTCTTACGGAAGAATAATACGGGTAAAAGATGTAGATGTTTTCGGTATCGCTGCTGGAGATGATTTTGGGAATGTAATCGAAATTATTGAGCACAAAGATATTTTGGCACTGAAAGATGACGAAAAATATATAGTTAAATATAATAATCGAAATTATGCTTATACAAAGAAAGAACTTATTGAGAATAGAGAATATAATTCGGGAGTTTATGCATTCGATTATAAAAAACTAATCCAAGTGGTTAATCAACTTTCTAGTAATAATGCTCAAAACGAAATATATATTACAGACCTAATTGCATTGTTCAATCAATATAAATTTAGTGTTACTGCTATAAGCCCTCATGATCAATATGTTGTAATGGGTTTTAATGATAAAGCTGTACTGAAGGACATGGAAAATTTATTCAGGAGTCAAGTTTATACAAGATTAAAAAACATTATAGAAATTGCTGACCATGATGATTTTTTTATACACGAAGATGTAGTTGAAGATATAATAAGAATGGATAAAGAAGGTGAACCACTAGATATAAAAATCGGTTCGGGTGTTTATATTGGTAAAGGTGTACGACTTAATTATAATATTGAATTTAAGAAAAATGCCTACATAAATGGAAATGTTCAGTTCGGAAAAGATGTGACAATTTGGGAAAATGTACATTTATCCTGTTTTTCTAACCAGACATTTGTTATAGGAAATAATGTGGAAATTCTTTGGGGTGATATTATCAAAGGAAATATCACGATTGGGGACGATTCAAGAATTGAATCAAGTGTTAATATGACTGGGTCAGACGAATTTCCATTACAAATCGGTAAAAACGTATTGATAAAAGGAACAAGTTATATTTTTGGTTCAATTATAGAAGATGATATTCATATAGAGCATAGTGTTATAATCAAAAAGAAAGTGAATCGGCTGGTTAAGCGTAATGGGGAAGTTCAAAGAATTAGATTTTATCTCCCTATGCCTTCGGGTATTGATGCGGTTGAACATCTGGAGGGAATGAATTAAGTCAAGTAACAATGGTTGGTAAAAGACTTACTATGCTAATTATTTATTTAGTTTTTTTCCCTTAGAAGATTTAATTCAGCAACAAATTTTTCAATCTGTTCGCTAGAAAAACTTTTTTCCAAGGCGGCTTGTTCTAAAGTGCCCCAAACCGGTTCACCGCAAACAAGACATCTGATGCCATTTTGCATTAAATATTGAACTGAAAAAGGGTAATCGTTTACCAGGTCTTCAATTAAATATTCTTTAGTTATTATTTTCATCTGATTCATTTGGTACAGCTTTTTTCTTTTTATCAGGCAGGGTTAAAACCAGTCCTATCAATGCCCCATACATTGTACTAAAATAGGGATTGCTCTGGATAGGGCAGCCACCAGAATTACAACCTATGTAATAATAGTATAAATAACCTGCTAAGGCACCTAACGGAATAAAAAAATAACGGCTTTTAGATTTTAAAAATTCTTTCATCACTACTCAGTTTTTTTTGATGAGATGATTAAAAAAAGAAAAAGATTCTTTAAATTTAGTTATGATAATCAAGTAACAATCATTACAGAATAATTATGCATGCAATTTATAAAAGTGAAATAAAAATTCGTCCCGATGATATTGACCTAAATAATCATGTTCATAATACTAAATATTTAGATTACATTCTTGCAGCACGGTATGAACAAATGCGTGATGACTATAAAATGCCGATGAATGATTTTCACAAACTTGGCTATAATTGGGTTATTAGTGTTACAAACATTGAATATAAACGTGCGCTTAAACTTGAAGACAAAATTATAGTTAAAACTCAGGTTGATTCTATTAATGGTGCTCAAGTAAAAGTGAATTTTTGGATAGTTTTTAAAGAAACCGAAAAAATTGCGGCGCAAGGTTACATAACTTATACAATGATTTCTATAAATAATGGCCGTCCAGTCCGTATCCCAGATGATATTATTAATCATTACACAAGCCATACTAATTAATTTGAGCCTAAGAAAATTGACCTTGATTTTGAGTTGTGAATTGTCAAATTTTTGATAGATTAATTCTAATCTTTAATGGAGTCCTAATGTTTACAAAATATTTTGCAACACTTTTTATCCTATTATCTGTAACAATTCAGTCTCAAACTGTATTCAGCAAATATGCGGGGGAGTTTTTATCAATAGGAGTAGGTGGTAGAGCCCTTGGAATGGGAGGCAGTTTTGTTGCTGTTGCAAATGATGTTACCTCTGGATACTATAATCCGGCAGGACTCGCAAATCTCAATTATCCACAAATATCATTAATGCACGATGAAAGATTTGGAAACCTTGTTAATTACAATTATGCTGCAGTTGCATTTCCTTTTGGAAAATCTTGGAGTTTTGGATTAAGTATAATGCGGTTAGGTGTTGATAAAATTTATGATACAAGAGAAGCTTTGGTTGATAAAAATACAGGTAAAGTTATTTATGATATTACGCTTCCATCAGCTCGGTTGGATCCTTCTCTCGTTAAGGAAGTCAGCAACCAAGATTGGGCTTTTTATTTCACAGGAGCTAAAAGACATTCGGATAAATTTTATTACGGTGCTAATGTAAAAATTATTAAAAGAGATATTGCTGAAGCCTCTGCTTTCGGGATTGGTTTTGATTTAGGTGCTCTTTATATGCCTTCTGAAAATTTATTCCTAGGAGCAAATCTTCAAGATGCTACGACTACATTTGTCTCGTGGAGTACCGGATTAAATGAACTTATAACCCCAACATTGAAACTTGGTGCTGCCTATAGTATTAGCTTTTTCGGGGGGACAATTCTTCCGGCACTTGATTTAGATGTTAGATTCGAAAACAGGAGATTTGCGTCACAATTTAACATTGGACCAGTTAGTTTTGATCCGCATTTTGGTTTCGAATATAATTTTAGGAATCTTTTTGCAATTCGTGGAGGATATAATGACATCAAGCAATTTACCGTTGGAGCAGGAGTAAAACTCCCGAAGTTGAATATTGATTATTCTTTTGCCCGTTTTGCGATGTCTGAAGAAGATCGGTTACCTGATACACATAGAATATCGTTGATTCTGACTCTTGAAGAAGCGCGTTTTATGAGATAAATAAGTTAATAATTAGATTAAGTGTTCGCTTATCCAGATAGTAAAATTTTGTTATTTACTTACTTTGCTTCTATACTGAACCATTCCACCTAATACATTTTTTGCTTTAAACCCTTTTGAACGTAAAAAATCAGTTCCAAATGTAGATCGGTTTCCGGTTCTGCAAATTACAGCAATATCTTTGTCTTTGTATTTGGCTAATTCTGTATATCGTTTTGTAATTTCTTGAACGGGAATATTTATTACCCCATTAATTTGTCCTAACGAACCTACAAGTTCTTCAGGTGTCCGGACGTCAACGACTATAAGAGACTTATTGGTTTTCATCTCCTCGATAAATGAAACTATATTCATTTCCGTCTCATTATTTAACTGAGCTTTTGAAAAAATGTTGAATATTGAAAACATAATTATTATTAACAATCCTTTATTCATAAAATTTTAGTTCTTTCAATTTAGTTAATTAAGTCCACACATACCGGAGGAACAGGTAGTCGGTATATTTGTAGAGCAATTTCCACTCTCACAACCACCTCCAAATGTATATGAAGCGGTTGCCGGTACTTTAGCACTAAATGATGATATCAATTTTTTAATATGGCTTGATTGACATTCTGGGCAAGTAACATCTTCACTATTTTGTGATGACTTATGGAGTATTTCAAATTTTGTATTACACTCTGAACATTTGTATTCAAAGATTGGCATAGAATCATTCTCCTAAAATAAATTATTCGTTTTCAAGATTTAATAATTTCATTAATCTATCGTGAGCCTCATGGGGCAAATCAACATTATATAATTTGTAAAAATCTATTGTGTGTTCAACTGAATGAAAATAGTTTTGGCAAACATCACAGTTCTCTAAATGAGATTTTATAGCAACGCATTTTGGTGATTCTAAATCTTCACCTAAACTTTCACATACATGTTCCATTACGTCTCTGCATGTAACTTTTTCATTTTTCATAATTGAAATGCCTTCGAAATTTCTTTTCTTAAAAACGCCCGAGCTCTGTGCAATCTTGATTTTACTGCCGGTATACTTAAATCTGTAAGCTTTGCAGTTTCTTCTGTAGATAATTGCTCTACATCTCTTAAAGTAAATACTATTCGATACTCTGGTGCAAGTTTGCTAATTGACTCATCAAGTATTTTTCGAAGTTCATTGTTCTCTAGATTTTTAATGGGAAGTGAATTCCAATCAGCTATATACTTTTCATCGAATAAACTATCATCGGTCTCAACATCAACATACTGAAAACGTTTATTCTTGCGTGCTTCCATTAAACAATTATTTACAACAATTCTATAAAGCCATGTTGACAACTTTGATTTACTATCGAACTGATGAAATGATTTTATCATGCTCAAGAAAGTTTCCTGCATGGTATTCTCAGCCTTTTCACGATCTCTGCAAATCTTATATGAAAAATTATAAACAGTCTTTTCATATTTTTTAACCAAAAAAGCGAATGCCTTACGATCGCCTTCTTTGGCTTGCGTTATAAATATTTCTTCATCCATTTGGTTAGATGTACCTTGTGTTAAAAAGTTTCAATTTATTTTTATGATATTTAAATATAAAGATAATAAATCATCAAGTCTCTTTGGGTGCATTTATTTCGGTAGTTCGATTTTCTCATCAAGGATTTTCCATAAATACCAAGATGCAATTGAATTGAACGGTTCCCAATTATTTTTGCGTGAAATGGCTTCAATTTTATTTTCAGATGGTAACTCTTTAAGTAAATAGAGTTTTTGTATTGCTTTTTTTATACCTAAATCTCCCGTCGGGAGCACATTCCCTCTTCCCAAAGTAAAAATAAGAAACATTTGTGCTGTCCAAATTCCAATTCCCTTAACTTTAGTTAGTAATTCGATTATTTCTCCATCAGATTTAATTGAAATGCGTGAAAAAGATATTTCTTTATTCTCAATTTTGGATGAAAGGTCTTTTATATATTTAATTTTAGAATATGAAATACCCAAATTTCTTAACTCTTCAGTCTCTGTATTTAATATCGACTGAGGAATAATTTTATTGGCAAAATAGTTTTTAAACCTTTCAATTATTTTATTGGCTGCATAAATTGACAATTGCTGACTAATAATCGATATTACCAAACTTTCAAAATAGTGTTTTGAGGACACAATTGAATAACGAGTGGAATTATTAATAATGTACCTAAGTCTAGAATCGTTTTTTTTTAAGTGTCGGATACCTTTTAATATTTCTAAATTATTCACTATTATTACCTTGATTAAAAAAACTTATGAGAAAATAAATGCTATCTCAAATAAAAGCCCTTGCCTCCATAAAATCAAACAAATTATTTGCTCATACTGAAAATCAAAATCTGCAAATAAATTATAATCAGAAAAATTTGGAAGAAATTTCAGAAGGTGAAATTATATTTCAGCCGGATGACTTAGCCGAACATATATATTTAATCCTTGAGGGTAAAATTAAAATCAAACACCGAACTTATATTGACGGACAAAGGATTTTCATTAAACAAGAAGGTGATTTCTTTGGTGAGAAAGAGTTTTTAGAGAATCAAAAAAGAGATTCATCTTCCGTTGCAGAAACAAATTGTTCACTTTATTTATTAAATCAAAATGAAGTCGAGATTCTATTTGCTCAGGATAAAAGGATACGTAGTAACTTGCAAGGGATTGAATATTATGAAGTTAAGTCTGCTGCTGCTGTAGAACCCGCCCCCTTAGCTTTTGATACCGAGAGTGAATCTAAGTCTTCAGAAAGTTCCGAAAGCGAACAGATAGCAGCCATACCTTATTCTGAAGAAGTAAGTGATTTTACTTTTAAAGATGTTTCAGAAGACATCATTGATTCATTTGATTTTAATGCCTTCAAAGATCCGGATTCATCTCCTTCAGGAGAAAATAAATCTCATGAAACAGAGAGTGCTTCATATTTAGAAGAGAATGTTGAAAGTTTTGAATGGAATTTTGGCGAAGAAGATGAAATCCCTTTGATCGAAGATGATGAAAATGAAATTTCGGCGCCTGAATGGAATGATGATGTTAGCAAAATTGAATGGGAAATTAAAGAAGAACCAAAAGATGAAGTAATCTTCGATTCGGATACTGATTGGAACTTCAACTCTGAAGAACTAACTGCCGACGAAGTAAAAAGTGAGCCGATTGCTCCATCAGGTGAAGATTCTAGTTTTGGTGTTTTAGATAATGATTTTTTGAAGGAAGATTATTTTATTGAACCACAAATTGAAAATTCTAAACAAGTTGATGAACATTTTGATGTTCCGCAACTACCGTCGGAAGATTTGTTCGTTACAAGTAAGTATAATTTTTCCGCTGAGCAATTAAGATTAATTATTGAAGCTGCCGAAAAAGTAAATTCAAACATTAAACTTGATGAAGTTCTAAAGTCGATAATTTCTGCGGCGTCGTTATTGACAGATGCTGACCGTGGGACACTTTACATTTTGGACAGAGAGACTAATGAATTGTGGTCCAAAGTAGTACGTGGTGATGGCATACAAGAAATTAGGTTACGAATCGGGCAGGGTTTAGCTGGCTGGGTGGCACAAACTGGCGAAATCGTCAATATTCAAGATGCGTCTGTTGATGCCAGATTCGATTCAGATATAGATAAAAATTCCGGTTACAAAACTAACTCAATGTTATGTTATCCAATAAAAAACAAGAACGGTGGTGTGATAGGTGTTTTGCAATTATTGAATAGTCATAAAGGATTTTTTGTTCCCATCGATGAAGCCTTTCTGGAAGCACTCTCGGTTCATGCTGCACTTGCACTAGAGAATGCAGAACTCGTTCAACAGATATTAAGAACGGATAGGTTAACATCGATTGGGAAAGTAGCAAATTTTATAATTACTGATATTAAAAAACCAATTTTAACTATTAAACATTATGCTGAGCACATCAAGAAAAAAGAAATTTCTCAAGATGTTAAACAGGTTCTCGATATGATTATCGAACAGGCAAATACTGTTTCTGATTTAGTTCAAACCACTCTAAGTTATTCTGAAGGCAAAACTATCATTCAAACAAAGAAACAAAGTCTTAACGCAACTCTCGAATATACACTTGAATTACTTGCCGAATATGTTGATTCGAAGAGAGTGAAATTATTTAAAAAATTTGATAAAGATGTAATAGTTCAAATAGATAAGAAGGAGTTTTATCAGGCATGTTTCCAAATAGCTAAAAATGCTTGCGAATCAATGGGAACAGGTGGGAATTTGTATCTATCCACAAATTTAAATGATAATTTTGTCTCAATTTCTTTTAGGGATTCAGGACTTGGAATTCCCGATAGTCTTATTGAAAAAATTTGGGAACCTTTTATGAGTCATGGGAAGAAAAACGGTGTGGGGTTAGGTTTACCAATTGCTGAAAAAATTATTAAGGAACATGGCGGATCAATTGCAGTTGAAAGCGATTTAGGAACCGGTACAACATTTACAATAAAGCTCCCGATAGTAAATAATGAATAATGCCTTTTAATTTAATTTCAATTATTGGTCCTACAGCTTGCGGCAAAACGAATTTAGCCGCAAAACTTGCGTTTCATTTCAAAGGTGAAATAATTTCTGCAGATTCAAGGCAAGTTTACCAATATATGGATATAGGCACAGGTAAAGATAGAAGTGAATATATAGTGAACGGTAATCAAATCAATTATCATCTTATTGATATCATAGAACCTGATACAGAATACAGCTTATACAATTTTCAAAAAGACTTTCATAATTCTTACAACCAAATAGTTGCCAGAAATAATTATCCGTTTTTAACAGGGGGATCGGGTTTGTATTTGTCTTCTATTATTCAAAATTATAAACTTAAAAAAACAGATTTTGCTGAAGGAGATTTGGACAAAAAGGATGAAGAAGAATTACGCAATCTTCTCCTAGAACTTAAACCGAATCAACATAACAAAACTGATCTAATAAATCGTGATAGATTAATCTCAGCATTAAAGATTGCATTAAGTGATAATATTGCTAACGGTGAAACAAAGAATTTTAGAAAAATTAATTCACTTAATATTGGAATTGCACCAAATCGAGAAGTCATCAAAAAAAGAATAACTGAACGATTGAAAAAAAGATTGGATGAGGGGATGATAGCTGAAGTTGAAAGCTTACTTGAGCATGGCATATCTCACAATAGGCTGGAGCTGTTCGGACTTGAATATAAGTACATTTCATTTTTCTTGAAGAATGAAATTAACTTCAACGATATGTTTCAAAAATTGAATAGCGCTATTCACAGTTTTGCAAAACGACAGATGACATGGTTTAGAAAAATGGAAAAAGAAGGTGTAAAGATAAATTGGTTAGATTCACCCGATTATGAATCAGCAGAAAAAATTATTAATTCTTCAGAAATCAATTTTAATTTTACTTTGTGAAAACTCTTCCAGACTACGTTACTAAGTATCTGAATAAATTTGCATCTAACAAATGGCAAATTGGCACAAATCTAAATCGCGACTTTGAAATGATTGTTGTCATTCCTGCTATTGACGAATTTTCGAACATAAAGAAATTGGTAAAATCAATACTGAATAATGATTCCAGATATTTTGATAAAACATTGATAATGTTTGTGGTAAATAATGGGGTTCACTCTTCTATTGAAATTAAAGAAGCAAATAAAAAATCATTGCAATACATATCAAAGATTGCTGATCGGAAAGATGGTGATGAAGCGCTTTTTAACATAAACAAAAATACAAAACTCACTTTTTCTTTCGTTGATGCTTCAACCTCAGGCAACGAACTTCCATCAAAAGAGGCGGGGGTTGGTTTAGCAAGAAAAATAGGAATGGATTTAGCACTTAATTATTTTTGTTATGAGCATCCAAAACAAACCCTTGTTTGTTTAGATGCTGATTGTGAAGTGTCGGATAATTATATCTCAATGCTTTATGAAAAAATCCATCAAAACAAAATCGATGCTGCTTCAATTAAGTTCGAACATCAATTGAATAATTCGGAAGAAATAAATAAAGCAATTATCAATTATGAAATATTTCTTCGTTTTTATGTTCTTGGATTGAAATATGCAAATTCTCCATACAGCTTTTTTACAATCGGTTCATCGATGGCTTGCAGCGTTCAGGCATATTGTAATATTGGTGGAATGAATAAAAAAAAGGCAGCAGAAGATTTTTACTTTATGGAAAAACTTTCTAAAAATTATTTAATTAAAAATATTAATAATTGCGCTGTTTATCCCTCATCACGGGGTTCTTGGCGCGTACCATTTGGAACTGGACAAAGAGTTAATCGGTTCTTGTCTAACACGCAGAATGATTATTTGTTATACAATCCAGTATCATTCAGTATTCTAAAAGAATGGCTTAGCTTTTTCACTAATTCTGAAAGTCAGAGTGCATTAAGTTATCTTGTAGGCGCTGATAAAATATATTCGGGTTTAAAAGGATTTCTTGAAAGTCAAAACTTTGTAGCTGATTGGACAAGGATTATGTTAAATACTAAAACTTCTGAGCAATTGATTAAGCAGAAGAGTTTTTGGTTTGACGGCTTTAGAACCTTAAAATTAGTTCATTATCTTAGAGATCATTCATTGGGATTAAGCCCCATGTTTAATGCTTTAGATGAATTATTTGCATTGATTGGTGTAAATGCTCCATCGGAAAGAGAAATCGCAGTTCCTGCTGAAAGAGAACAAATAAAATATTTGCAATTACTGAGAGAGATTACCAACTAAGGCAAGTTTAGAATGAGGTATTTCCATTTCAGGCAACCATATAAATAAATTTTATTATATTTGAAAAATTTGAGAAGAAAATGGATCCCATAAATATTCTGATTGCAATAAATGTTATAGCAACTTTCGGTGCGAATTTTTCTGGCGCAAAAAAAGGACTTAAAACATCAATCACAAAAGTTAAAGATAAGCCTAAGACTTATTTGCAAACGGTTCCAACAGCGATAGCAACTTTAACACTACTGTTACTAATTGTCTCATTGTTTGAATTGGGTACTTTAACTTATAGTGAAGACAACTTTAATATTCGCTTAATTGCATTTCTGATCTATGTGATTTTTTCATGGATCCAAATTTGGTCATACCGCTCACTTGGCGATAATTATGCACAGGATATAGTAATTCTCAATAATCACAAGTTAGTGAATATTGGTCCCTACAAATTGATTAGGCATCCACAATATCTATCTCAAATTATTGTAGATATTAGTGGAGCGGTTGCTGTGATGAGTTATTTATTAGCACCAATAGCAATTATCGAAATATATTTTTTTGTTAACCGTGCTTTTGTAGAAGAAAAACTTTTGCATAAACATTTTAAAGATGAGTTTGTTTTATATAAAAAGAAGAGTGGATTTATGTTCCCATTTATAGGTTAGTGAATGACAAGATTCATTTTTATTTTATTACTTTTTACTGGTATACTTTTCCCTCAACAATCAACAAAACTGATGATTGAGTTTAATGGAAAAAAAGCATCAGTTTCTTCTTTTGAAAGAGGAAACATTAATTATGTCTCAATAAACGACATTGCTTCACTTTTAAAATATACTGTAACCGGAAATTCGAAGACAAAAAAAATTGAACTTAAAGCAGATAAGGAGACAATAAAATTTTCTGCAAACAATCCTTACATAGTAATTACAAACAAAGTAAATAGTGAATCTAGCGTGATTCAAATACCGGTTTCAGTTTTGAATGTTGGGAATGTGATGTATATGCCATTTGAATATACAACTTCAATATTGACGAGGAACCTCCAAGGTGAACTAAGATTATCTGGTGAAACAATAGCTTCACCATTTGTTGCTGATGCTTTGACTACAGATGTTGAAGCAAGTCCTTCAACAGAATCAGAAAATTCAATTGCATTAAAATCGAATATCATTATTAATAAAGTCAGTATTGATGAAAAAACGAATGGTACACTATTAAGATTTCGTGCAGATAAGAAAATTCCGGCATTATCCCATTCCTTAAAAAATGATAATATTATAATCAACTTAAAAGGAAGCAATGTAGAATCGGAAAAGATTAATCAGACACGAGGGAAAAGTGTAATTAAGGAAATTAGAACATCGAATGACGAGCTAAATTCAGTAATTGAAATTGCACTTTCTAAAGATTACTCTTCTTATGAAATAATTCAAGGAGATAAAGGGAATGAAATATTGGTTACAATACACAATAAAATATTTGATAGGAAAAATGAAAACACTTCGAAGAAAAAGGATAAATGGGTATTTGATGTAGTCGTTATAGATGCTGGTCACGGGGGGAAAGATTATGGAGCAATTGGTGTAAACAATACAATCGAAAAGGATATAAATCTCGCTATCTCTTTAAAACTTGGTAATCTAATTAAAAAAAATTTGAACGATATAAAAGTTGTTTACACCAGATCTGATGACCGATTTGTTGAGTTATATAAGCGAGGAAAAATTGCCAATGAGAACAATGGCAAATTATTTATTTCAATTCATTGCAATTCAGCTCCAAAGAAAAAAAGCGGTCCAAACGGTTTTGAGGTATATTTATTAAGACCCGGAAGGACTGACGATGCTATCGGCATAGCAGAAAGAGAAAATAGCGTGATTAAATATGAAGATAATCCTGACAGATATCAAAAATTAACTGATGAGAATTTTATTTTGGTGAGTATGGCACATTCCTCATACATGAAGTACTCGGAAAAATTTGCTGACATAACTGTAAAGCAATTTGAGCAAAATTTAAATTTAGCTTCCAGAGGAGTTAAACAAGCCGGTTTTTTTGTGCTGGTTGGAGCCTCAATGCCGAGTGTTCTAGTTGAAACAGGTTATGTTTCAAACGAAAAAGATGCAAGATATTTAAGAAGTGAACAGGGACAGAATGAAATTGCTCAATCAATATTTAATGCAGTTAAAACATTTAAAACTTATTACGACCAAATCATAGATGTTGAATGAAAATAATTTTGTAATTTTATAATCAATTCTATAACTAAAGGAAAAATATGACAAAAACACAAATATGGACTTCGGCTTTTTTAGGCGTATTCATTTTACTCTTTTTTTTACAACAACTTACAAAGCAAGAAGAGACAAAGATGCCTCCTGCTATGAAGGAAAATTACCCTGAAGAAACTGTTACCCAAGAACTGAGTGGTATGCAATTAATAAATAGTTTTGGATGTATCACTTGTCATGGTGGTGACTTGGCAGGTTCAAAAATGGCACCAACTTTAATTGGACTAAACCAAAATTATTCAAGAGATAAACTGATTAATTATTTACGTAATCCTAATTCTTTTATGGATTCCGATCGATTTAAAGAATTCAAAGAAAAATATCGAAATGTAATTATGCCTTCGTATAATAATCGTGATGTAAAGGATTTAGGTAAGATTGCCGACTATCTGTTAACGCTTCAATGATAAATTGTTTCAAGAAAAAAGGGATGCTGCAAGCATCCCTTTTTTATGAAAAGTTCTAAGCGATTGTTACTTCTTTAGTTAAATAAACATCCTGGATCAAATTTAATAATTTTACACCATCTTCAATGGGACGCTGAAAAGCTTTTCTGCCTGAAATTAGTCCCATGCCACCTGCACGTTTATTAATTACAGCCGTTTTGACTGCTTCAGCAAAATCATTATCACCTGAAGCTCCACCGCTATTAATTAATCCGGCTCTTCCCATATAATTATTAATTACTTGATATCGGGTTAGATCAATAGGATGATCAGTGCTCAAGTCGGTATAAACTTTTTTATGAGTTTTACCGAAATTTTTGATTGAATTATAACCGCCATTATTCTCAGGTAATTTTTGTTTAATTATGTCGGCTTGGATTGTAACACCAAGATGATTAGCTTGACCAGTTAAATCAGCAGAAACATGATAATCTTTATCTGATTTAAATGCGTTATTTCTTGTATAACACCATAAAATTGTGGCAAGACCTAATTCGTGAGCATATTGAAAAGCTTCACTTACTTCAATAATTTGTCGCGAACTTTCTTCCGAACCGAAATAGATAGTTGCTCCAACAGCAGCACAACCCATGTCGTAAGCCTGTTCTACACCGGCAAACATAATTTGATCAAATTTGTTTGGATAGGTTAATAATTCATTGTGATTAATTTTTAGGACAAAAGGAATTTTGTGTGCATATTTTCTTGCAACAATTCCTAAAACTCCTAATGTGGAAGCAACCGCATTACACCCACCTTCAATAGCTAGTTTAACAATATTTTCGGGATCAAAATAATCTGGATTAGGTGCAAATGAAGCCCCTGCTGAGTGTTCAATTCCTTGGTCAACAGGAAGAATTGACATATAACCCGTACCCGCTAATCTTCCGGTATTAAATAGTGCTTGTATGTTTCTTAAAACATTGATATTTCGATCTGTCGGAGCAAATATTCTATCTACGAAATCAGATCCCGGTAAATGTAATTTTTCCTTTGGAAATTTTGCTTTATAGTTCAGAAGACCTTCAGCATCTTCGCCGAGTAGTTCTTGAATTTTATTGATCATGACATACACTCCATTTTCTATAGATTAAATAATAAGAAATTTTAAGTTTTTAAAATATAGTTAATTTAGATTTCAAGCAATCGAAACTGAAATAAATACTAAAAAATGGTTACAGTTAGGATGGTAATTGGACATTCATTTAGCAAGCAAAAAGTTTTGAGGAGTTTGCCCGAATTCAAAACAGGTGAAAGAAAAATTACTAAAATGTTAAGAATTTAATTGAAAATAAGACATTTATTTTGTAAATTTTCTCACTTAATCTGGAGAAAAAAATGATATTTAGTACAAATAGTAAAGTTCTTGAAAAAGTCTTGTCTAAAGTTTTTCCTGCCGTTCCGACAAGGACGCCAATGCCGATTCTGGAAAATTTTTTATTCCAAATCGAAGATGGAAAACTAACGGTAACAGCCACTGATATAGAAATTACCCTTCGAAGTACAATTTTTATAGATTCTACAGAAAATGCTGAGATGGTTGTTCCAGCAAAATTATTGTTTGATATTGTGCGATCTTTAGGTGATACACTTATCAACTTTGAAGTAGATCCGGCTAATAATAAAATGAGACTTAAAACGGAGACTGGTTCTTATAATATCGGTTATGCGAGTGCTGAAGAATTTCCCAAAATTCCAGATGTTAATCACGATAAAAAATTCGGGATTGCTGCAAGACAATTGAAAAAATCATTAGATCAAACAAGTTTTGCTGTAAGTAAAGAGGCAATTC
>JAGUXE010000139.1 GCA_020061995.1 Ignavibacteriales bacterium
ATCAAGATTCTATGAAATAGTTAAGTTTTCATTGGAACAATTAAACTTCACTGACCTTTTTTCTTGTTTTTTTACTTTTTGTCTTTTTTATTTCAACATCTCCTTCCCTACTTTTTGACATATCTACCTTATCTTGAGAGAATTGTTCATTGAGTGCTGTTTCAATTCCAATAATTTTCAGGGCTTCTGATTTTTCAGATTCAAATTCAGAGCGGAGAACCAAAATTTGTGCTTCCAACGCTTCACGTTTACGTTCTAGTCCAAATTTTTTGCGTGCTATTTCCTCCTTACGTCTTAATTGTTCTGCCGCATCTTTTGTCTCTTGTGATATGCGCGCCGAGCCTGTTAGTATCCCTTCCGGACCTACATAGACATCTAAGAGTTCAATTCCTTTATCAGTAAGTTTAAATTCACGTATCTGATTGGAGTGTGCCATTCCGCGTGATTTAAGAATATATAACCCTCTGTTCCGTTCACCACCGATTTCAATATCGCGTAATAAAAGCCAAGTGTCGATCAGGGATGATATTGCCATATCTGTGATTTCCTGATAATACCCAGAGTTAGTAAGACTTGCGAAGAGAGCAGTAATATTTTTCAACTTTAGATAATCGACAAGACGCAATAACATCATCTTTACTTCAGTTTCGTTTCTTCCAATTATAAAAGCATCGATTGGATCTAGAATTACAATTTGAGGTTTTACTTTGTTAATTAATTTTATTGTAGTTGTTAAATGATGCTCCAATCCATGGAGCGTTGGACGAGTTGCGTGAAAGTGAAGAAAACCTTTTTTCACCCAGGGCTCCAAACTTAAACCAATTGAAGCCATATTGCGCATAAACTGACTTGGTGATTCTTCAAAAGAAAAATAGAGAACTCGTTCTCCCCGTTCACATGCAGCTTCAACAAATTTAGCCGCAAGACTCGTTTTGCCTGTACCGGCTGTCCCCGAAACAAGAATTGTACTCCCTCGATAGTAACCTTTACCTGAGAGCATAGTGTCAAGCCGCGGAACACCTGTGGAAATTCTTTCATGAGATGAAATATGATTTAATCCTAATGAAGTTACCGGTAGAACAGAGAAACCATCTTCATCGATAAGAAAAGGATATTCGTTAGTCCCGTGAGTTGAACCTCGATATTTTACAATTCGTAGTCGCCTTATTGACGATTGCTCGGTCACCCGATGATCAAGCAGAATAACACAATCAGAGACATACTCTTCGAGACCCTGACGAGTATATGAATTATCACCTCGTTCTCCGGTGATTATCGCTGTGACCCCTTTCTTTTTCAACCATCCGAATAACCGCCTCAGTTCGGTTCGCACTATAGTAGCATTTGGGAGTGCAGTAAAAAGAGATTCGATGGTGTCAAGGACAATCCGTTTAGCCCCAATATTTTCAATTGCATGGTGGATGCGAACGAATAATCCTTTTAAATCATATTCACCCCCATTTTCTATTTCACCCCGTTCAACATCAATATGCTGAAGCCATATTTTTTTTTGTTCTACCAATTTATCCAAATCAAATCCTAAAGAAGAAACATTTTCTATGAGTTCCTTTTCAGTCTCTTCAAATGAAATAAAGATACCGGGTTCATTATAGATTGTAGCACCGCGAACAAGGAACTCCATTGCAAAAAGAGTCTTCCCGCAACCAGCACCTCCGCAAACAAGTGTTGGTCTTCCTTTAGGTAAACCTCCACCGGTTATCTCGTCAAATCCTTGGATGTCGGTTGGAGCTTTTGCAAGAGTTTTATGTATTGGTTTAATTGTCTTGTTTTTCAATTTTTTCTCTCCCGATGTTCTATCCCGCTTCCGGAATAATGTATTTTATAAATAATTTCAGTTACGTTTAATGTTCATCATTCATCTTCACTAATAAAAATATTTCTCGTATTTTATGCGAGATTACAATCAATTATAGATAAATCCGAATCACAAAAAAATAGTCCAAAAGGATGAAAAAGGAATTAATCCATTTAACCTCTTTCCTGTTTAATAATCATTCGATAAAAGAAAATAAAGTATCAATTCATCCTTCATTTTGGTGAACAAAAGTAAATTGACTAATGATGAAATAATCGCAATCTCTAATCACCACAAGCACTTAGAAATAACATTAGAATTTTAAAATAATTTTTTATCCGATTGTGAAGTGACTAATTTTATATCGCCAGGATGGGAAACTCATATTGAAATTATGGAAACTATTTCCTAAGTTATTTCCGTTCTTTCCAAATTAATTGATCCTCAATAACATTTAGGAGAATTGCTATGAAATATTTGTTTCTACTATTATTCTTCTTTTCTTCTTCCTTTCTTTTTGCACAATTAAATAACAACAATTATACCCTTGCTGAAATCGAAGAATGTGGCATAGGTCTTTTTGATATAACGCCTCCCGATCAGGAATACCTAATCGATAGTTCATCATGGAATTCATTGGTAAATGCTCCAAACCCGCTCGGTCGCCCAGCATTTGGTGTAATAGGTGATTATCTTTTTGTGTTCGGAGGGCAAAATCAAACTACGCTAGCTCTCGCATATAAAATCAGTGATGGTACATGGATTACTTCAACACCAGCTTCAGCACCGGGTTATAACCAATCATTTTGTGTTGCCCGCGGTGAACTTTTTAAAATGACCGGAACCGGGTCAGTGAATGTTTTTGAAAAATTTACACCAAACTCCGATGGTACCGGTGTGTGGACTCCTCTCACCGCCGCTCCTTCAGCATTGATGAATGCACAATCATCTATTGTTTTTGATAATGATAACTTCATTTATGCAAGCAGTGCAGATTATTCGACACCTACAAATTCAGCATTTGCAAGATATAATCTTACTTCGAATTCATGGGAAACATTAGTCGGTTCTCCAAATCCAAAACGATATGCGGGTATGGCTTATATTGACAGAGTTATTTATTTAATAGGCGGTTTAGTTCCCGCCGGAGTTGATCCTGTAATTTGTCAAAAGTATGATATTGCAGCTCAAACATGGAGTTTAATTGCCCCCGTACCGGAACCATTAAACTTTACTAAATGG
>JAGUXE010000277.1 GCA_020061995.1 Ignavibacteriales bacterium
ACTTCCGAATTATCACTCATTCCTCCAATATTTTTGCCTCTTACGCGCCAATAATAAGTTGTTAAGTTTGATAATTCAGGTAATATTCTGGATGTGTCGGTCAGTGTAGTATCACTAAATACTATTGTACTGAAAAGTGAATCTGCTGAAATTTCTAACTCATACTTTTCTGATCTTACTGAATTATTCCATACTAAAGTTATTGGTTGAATTATTCCGTTTGTGCCGCTTAACGGACTTACTAATAAAGGTATTTCCGGTTTTTCAATGATTGTGGTAAGCTTCCACGTTGCAGACCAATCCCCCCATCCAGTCTCATTTCCTGCTCTAACGCGCCAAAAATAATTCGTTAAAAAGGCTAATCCGTTTATTGTTTTTGAAGTATCATTTAGTAATGAATCATTTGCGACATATGTTGTGAAAAGTGAATCCGTTGATAATTGGAAATGATAGTTTTGAATTGTTTCAATTCGTTCTTCAGATTTATTCCATTTAAATTCCAACCCATTAATCGGTTGATTAACTAAAAGATTAATTGGAGATAAAAGATTAATTGTATATGGATTCCCAAGGGTTTTGAAATTCCATTCTGAACTCCAGTCACTTTCCCCTCCAATATTTAATGCTTTTAATCGCCAATAGTATTTGGTGTAATTGGCTAATGCTGGTAGGGCAAATAAAGTATCTGTAAGTGTTGAATCATTTACAATTAATGATGAGAATAGACTATCGGTAGAAAGTTGAATATAATATTTTTCTACTCTAGCAGAAGTAAACCACTTTGCAGATAATGGATTTAATAATCCAACTGAATTATTTAAAGGGAAAGCAAGTAAAGTGACAGAAGGTTTCTCGATAATTGTACTTATTTGCCATCGTTCAGACCAATCCCCCCAACCGGTTTCATTACTTCCTCTTACCCGCCAGAAATAATTCTTGAGATAATCTAACCCATTTACTGTTTTTGTTGTATCGATTAATAACGAATCATTTTCAACTAAAGTTGTGAATAATGAATCTGTTGATAATTGGAAATGATAATTTTGAATTGTTTCTATTCGCTCTTCGGATTTATTCCATATAAATTCTAACCCATTTATTGGTTGATTAACTGAAAGATTAATTGGAGATAAAAGATTAGCTGCATATGGATTCCCAAGGGTTTTGAAATTCCATTCTGAACTCCAATCACTTTCCCCTCCAATATTAAATGCTTTTATTCGCCAATAGTATTTGGTGTAATTCGATAAATTGGGTAGGGCAAATAAAGTATCTGTAAGTGTTGAATCATTTACAATTAATGATGAAAATAGACTATCAGTCGATAATTGTAAATAATATTTTTCTACTCTTTCCGAGTTGTTCCATTTTACAATAATGGGATTTACTTCCCCCTTACTATTATTTGACGGATTACTCAAAGTCGGAATTGTAGGTTTTTCGATGATTGTTGTAAAATTAAAAACCGATGACCATTCGGAACTTCCAAATTCATTGACACTTTTAACCCTCCAAAAATAATCAGTCAAATAATCCAAATTTGTAGTATTGAGAAATGTATCCGCAACTCCTGTTTGATTGTAAATAAAAGATCCGAAAGTTGAATCTTTACTAACTTGAATATTGTATGTAACTGCTCGTTGAGCAACCGACCATAAAAGCTGAGGGTTAATACTTATATTCTCTGCTGTATTTAAAGGAGAAGATAAAACGGGAATAGCAGGTTTTTCAAGTGCCGTTCTAAAACGCCAAATTTCAGAAAACTCTCCCCAGCCGAGTTGATTCTTCCTTTTAACTCTCCAGAAATACAAATTATCTTCATCAAGATTTGAAACTGATTTTATTGTATCAGTAAGAGTAGTATCAAATACAACTGTTGAAGAAAAAGTAGAGTCTTTGCTTAATTCAAACCAATATTTAAAACCGATTTTTGAGAATGAATCTTTATCAACAAACCATTTAAAATTTAGAGTTGTTGCAATGTTTATTGCATTGTTATTCGGGAAAGATAAATCAGGACCATCCGGATAATCGAGTGTTTCAAAATTTCTTACTTCACTCCAATCACTTTGACCAGAGTCGTTAACGGCTCTTACACGCCAAAAATATTCGGTTCCGGCTAGTAAACCGGTCACTGTTATAGATGTATCTGTTAAACTAGTATCTTTCTGCATAGGAGGTGTAAAGAGAGAATCTAATGATATTTGAAAGAGATAGCTCGAAGCAGAGTCAGAATTATTCCAGTTAAATACAATAGGAGAAACTAATTCATTCGCATTATCTATGGGTGCAAGTAGGTTGGGTATTCCCGGAAGTGATGAATCTTCAATTAATTGAACTGGTTGATACTGACCCAATAAAGTACACGATAAAAAAGAAAGAATGGTAATGAGTTTTTTCATTTGTAACACTCACTTATTTTCAAAAAATATTTTCCAACGTAGAAACAGTTTAAATCCTAAAAATTGTTAAACCTTTATAATAAACCTTACTAAAAAGAATAACCTAAATATAGGAGATGAATCTAATTTATGCTGTGATCTATCTCATAGTCTCACATACTTTAAAGAATTTGCCCAGTGCAAAAATATAACTCTTTCTAATGAATCAAAATGCCCATGACTAAATAAATTAGCGCAGTAACTCCTCCGGCTAATAACGCATAAGGAAGTTGAGTCTTAACATGATCAATATGGTCACTTGCAGAAGCCATGGATGAGATTATTGTAGTGTCAGAAATTGGTGAACAATGGTCACCGAAAACGCCACCGCCTAATGCTGCGGCTATTGTTAAATAAAGATTAGCACCAAGAGCCTGTGACATTGGGACACCAATTGCAATCATTATTGCAAAGGTTCCCCATGATGTCCCGGTAGAAAATGCAATTACACATCCCACTAAAAATATTATTACAGGAACAAAATTTGGTGACAACCATCCTTTAGTTATTTCAGCAGTATAAATACCAGTCCCCAATTCTCTGCAGACTGTCCCAATAGCAAATGCAAGCATCATGATTAGCGCAAGTGGTATCAATCCACTTATTCCTTTAAAGATTAAATCGATGATTTCACCAAAACTAAAAATCTTCTGTGCAGAATAAAGAATTCCCGCTACAACTATAGAGGTTAATACTGAATAGAGCACAGACATTGAACCCGAACCTTTTCCGAGCGAATAAAAGATCTGTTCATACCACCTTAATGAATTGATATTTTCAACTTGACCCCAACCTGTTAGAACAAGCATTAATGGCATCATCCCAACCATAACAGCTATCGGGAGAATCATATTAATTGCACGTTCAGGAGTATTTTCCTTTTTCTCAAGTGAAACCACATCTGATGAAATTAGTGGCTGAGCACCATCTCTCAATACTTTTCCTTCATTCTTAGCTCTCAACTCGGCTTTTTTCATTGGACCGAAATCTTTTTGGGTAAAAATTACTACCAAAACAGTAATCGCCGCAAGCATAGGATAAAAGTTATACGGGAATGCTCCGATCATAATTGCTAACGGATTACTAAATCCTTGGGCAGCTAAAAGTCCCATAATATATGCGCCCCAAGCGTTTAAAGGTATGAGGATGCACGTAGGTGCAGAGATAGAATCAGCTATATATGCTAATTTTTCGCGGGGTATTTTTAATTTATCAAAGATTGGCCTAAAAAGTGTCCCAACTGTTAATGCATTAATACTTGATTCTACAAAAATTAAACTTCCGGTTCCCCAAGCAAGGAGTTGAACAAACTTTCTGCTATTCCCGGCTTTTTTATTTTCGACCTTAATTAATAATTTATTAATTGTATTTATAAATCCTGCAACCCCTCCGGACCTTTGAATGAATGCAATTAATGCTCCGACTAAACAACTAAACATTATAGTCCGTGTATTCCCTGCATCTTTAAAAACGTCTACAAGAGCCTGGATTGTGGAGGTCGTTCCGGTAATTATATTACCGTTGCTAAGGATTATCCAGCCGAGCCAGATCCCAAATAAAAGTGAGACAAATACCTGTCTGGTTTTTATCGCCATTATTATTGCGATAAATGGAGGAAGCAAAGACCAAAAGCCGTGATGTTCCATTCCGTACCTTTGTAAATTTTAGATGTATTAAAATTAGATTCATCTGTAATTTAAAGTCCTCTTTCATTTGACTTAAATTACCATTGGCTTAACAAAATAGCATGAGCTCAAGAAAAATAAAAAACTATAGAACTAAACAATTACCTGCAAAGTTTTCTATTTCTTTTGCATCTATTATAAAACCATTCAAGACAAAATATTTTTTATCGGTATTATTCTTCAATATAAAATTTGCATAGTTGGAAATTTCAACCGATTGAATACTATCAATTTTATTAGTAAGAATATTTAGTGGAAACCTGGTAAATCTATTTTTAGTTTCTGATACATTCGCTTCGATAAAAAGTGTTTCTTTTAATAAAAAATCATTAATTAATGAGTGATTTAGAGAATCAATATCAGTAATTTTTTCTTCACTAATTTTACCTTCCGATAAAGTTAGTCCTTCACAATCGATTTCTTCAATTCCAAATAAAGTTGAAAGATCTCCAATTGCTTCAATATTCGATACATAATAAAATGTTCGTTCTGCATGATAAAATTTTTCTTCTCGATTAATTGCAATATCAACTCTAAATATCTCTTTGTTTTTTTCGATACGAACATTTCTTAAAACTAGATCGAATAAAAATTTTCCATTGTATGGGACTGATAAATATTCCACATCATCCATATCCAATTTTTCAGAAGCTATAATTCTGAACGATTCCAGCAAAAGTAGAAAATTCAATTTCCGCAAATATTGTTTTTCACGATCATCCTTCCATCTTCCGGCTTCAATTAAAACTGTACTTACTTTTTTACCGGCAATTGAATCTCCAAATGATCTCGGCTCAAAATCATCGCAGTATCTTGTTATTCGTTCTTCAGTTAATGGCTTAAATTTCTTAATTAATTTAGAAATCAATGAAATTGCCTCACTTCGAGAAACATCAATTGTCTTTGCCTCATCAAATGCCGGAGCTAATACTGAAAGTGCAACGACTTCATTATTCCCACCCACAGACCAGCGATAATCCTGGTCGTGCATATTAAATGCAAAATCGGGTTTAATATCTTCAACTAAATTATTCAATATTCTAGCTTCGGGTGATTGAAGTGCTTTTGCATCACGATTAATGTCAATCCCAATAGAATTGAATCTGATAAATTTCTCTGCACCATCTGGGTTCAACATTGGGATAAAATATAGAGTTAGGTTTTTAAGTATTAAAGTTTTTTCATTGTTAAACTTTTCCGAATCCAAAAAGAAATTATACAAATCAAAAAATGCGGATGTTGCGGTTGCCTCGTCACCATGCATTTGTGACCAAAGCAAAACTTTAGTATTTCCATTCCCGATTTTTAGTAGATAAATTTCTTTCCCTTCAACCGACTTTCCTAAAATCTTTTTTTCGAGAGAAAACCCAGGCTCAATCGCATCAATAATTTGCTTCAAATCCCTATGTGAAAATCTCCTGGAGTTTATTGAGGATTCTTTAAAATGTGAATAATCATCGAATAATTTCAATAAAAAATTTTGCGACACTCTATTTCCTTTAAGTCAATTAATTGTCTTTTAAAACTAAAAATATTTAGTTCATTTTGAAAATTTATTGATCGTAAAATTTTCATTTTGGATGATTTTTCTTGTAATAAAAAACCGTTCCGCTTTTGGACGGAACGGTTTTCTTTAATGATTAATAAAAGAACTAAATCTCAAACTATTTCATCAATAATAATTTCTTAGTTACTGATAGACCATTGTAATTTAATTTGTAGAAATAAGTTCCGCTCGACAATCTTTCAGCATTAAAGACGACACTATGAGTACCACTACTTTGAATACCATTGTGTAATTCGGTTATCAGATTTCCAAGCAAATCATAAACTGAAAGAGTAACAAATCCTGTTTGGGGAATATAATATTCAATACTCGTTGATGGGTTAAATGGATTTGGATAATTTTGTCCTAGGACAAAACTATTTGGGTTTGCATTCACTTCATCATTTATACCAACAGCAGTTTGGTTTTCAACCATCCACAAATAACCATCTCCGGGCCAAACAGCAAAATCAGAACTATAGTTAACACAGATGAACTCACTCTTGCCATCGCCATCCATATCTTGAGCAACAGAAGCATAAAATAGTCTTGGTGTTATTGTCGGTGTAGCAGTTGGATCAATTCCACTATGAGCAAAAATATCAAAAGCCACTTTTACATCCCAACTTTGTGCAAGTGCGGGATCTCCCGTTCCTTTGTATTCGATATCAAATAATTGTCCGTTGGTTTCACCGGCAATCATAAGACTTTTTTTACCGTCGCCATCCATATCCATTACTTGCATTGAGCGTAATTTACCTAAGGCTTTTACCGGAACTGTCATAAGTACTTTAACATCAGCAGGAGTGATATTTGCAACATCAGTAATATTGCTAATCACAAATATTGTATTTGTAGGTTCTGTCCCTGCAATAAACATCTCATTTTTACCATCACCATCAATATCAGTAACAACAACACCATCAACTGCACCGTAATCTACTCCGGTAGCTTTATATAGTGTGTCTAAACTCTTTACAAGTTCAAACTGATTTGGACCGGTACACTCTATTACATGTAATGTTAAGAAATTCCAGATTAATGCATAAATTTCTTTTTTCCCATCATTATCAAGATCACCGGTAGATACGGAATACAAACTTCCGCCGGTTAAACCTTGAAGATTATATTCAATATCAAACGAACCAAATCCATCAAAATTACCAACTACAGAAACAACCATTACTTCTCTTCCACGTCCACCTTGACGAACACCAACGACAAGTTCATTTTGACCATCATTATCAATATCCTCAATAATTAAACTGTAAGGTCGGAAATCGATTGATGGTGCAAGATTAAAATTCCATTCGGCAGAAGGTTGCATTGGTCCATTGGAATAATTTCCATACTTATTTTCACCTTGAACACCGCTCCATTCAAAAACCCAGAGGCGGGATGGATTAGGGTTAGGATCTGTTCTCGAAGCTGCACCAACTGTGATTTCGACAATGCCATTATTATCAAGATCACCGACCACAAAAGGGGCAAATGAATTTATTGGGACAGGAATTGCCCAATACCAAACGAGTTCATAATTATTGTCACCATTTGCTTCGTACATAAGTACGTAATTTGTATCAAGATCTGTATAACTGCAAATAAACTCGCCTTTACCGTCATTATCAGTATCAAATCCGGCTTTAACCATTCCCATTTCTGAACCTACTTCAGGCACCTGGAAAGGTTTTTGATGGAGACTCCAAACATAATTATATTCGTTCTGAGCCAATAAATTGAATGCTAATAATAGCATTATACTAAGTGTTAGAAGTTGTTTCATCTATCACTCCTTTTTGTTTGTGTTTGAGATATTGATTAAGTGTTTATTCATTAAATGTTAATAATTATTTCAGTTAGTTCGAACTGAATATTTGATTTATTAATCCCGCACCATTTTCTCTAACATTCACTATCATAGTTTTAAGTTGTGCACTCATTTCGTTAAAGAAATCCTCACCAT
>JAGUXE010000126.1 GCA_020061995.1 Ignavibacteriales bacterium
AGGAAGTATCAAGCTTTCTTTACGATTATTCCAAAGAAAAAAATATCTATATGAAAACAAATTTTATAAACTCTGATCATGTTCATGTTTTATTGAATTTACCAACTAATAAAACCGTAGAAGAAGTTTTAAAGTTGCTCAAAGGTGGCAGTTCTCACTGGATAAATAAGTCTGTTAATTATAAATTTTCTTGGGGTATCGGTTACGGTGCTTTTTCAATATCCGATTCGAATTTAGAGACGGTTACTAAGTATATTAAACAGCAGGAAGAACATCATAGAAAGAAAAGTTTCAGCGATGAACTTGATTTATTTAGAAAGATGTACCGGATGGACATCTTAAATAACTAATTTGTTCTTGTAACTCAATCCCTAAAAACCGTTGAAACGGTTTCGAATTGTTTTTAGTTCTTCTATTACCAACGGCTGAAGCCGTTGGTTAACAGATAAAGGCTTAAACAACTATATCAATCGTATTCCATTAACAAATAATCCGGTAATGCTAAACGGTGGCATCCATTGGAGAAAAAAAACACCAAGCACACAAGTTTTCTGTAGGTCAAGATTCATCACAACAACAATGCGTTATTGCTATACTTACCGGCTTTACTGTCTCGACATAAATGTCGAGCTACAACATGCTATTATCGAAAAAATTTATAATTTGTTAACACGTGTGTCGTGTCATATTAGGATTTTTTTCCTTAAGTTACTTTACAAATTCTATATGAATTAGTAATATTTCTTGATTTCCGGTTTTATGCAGTTATTTTGGATTTTTCAATACTACAGAAACCTGATTTAAGAGAGTTTATCATTTTCGTTTTAGTCAAATGGCTCTATCTTCTATTCCGATAAACTACAATGCGTTGCCTATGTTAACGCTGAATTAAAAAAATTAATTTTATAATGGGGTTCCATGCTTGATAATACCGATCTAAATGAAGAAGCCGATGATGTTTCCGGGGCAGAAAATCCTGTACCGAAAAATCGTTCTATCAGGTTACCTGCTAATTGGTGGTCTTCTCAGAATAGCATTGATCATCTAATAAACAAAAGCAAACCGGCTTTACACCTACTTAAACCGGAACAAAAAAGTAGTGTTACCGATTATGATCTTCCGTCGGTTAAGGGATGGGATGTTAAAAGTGGCGACTATCGTGTTAAAGTTGATGAACCGGAAAGAGATTACATTAAAGATAAAGCTAAATTTAATTACAGAATTTTAGTCGCAGCTATAATTGTTACCTTTATTGCTGTAACCCTTATATCGATGCTTGCATCTAAAATTGAAGTCTTTAAGTAAATAAAAATGGAATATTTACGACTTTGAAAAAGGTAGAATTAGTAAATTACTGGGTAGACTCAGCTGAGGTTGATTATAAGGCGATGAATAATCTCTTTTCCAGTAGAGACTTTGTCTGGTCATTGTTTTTGGGACATCTTGTAATTGAAAAACTGATAAAGGCTGTAGCTGCTAATAAAGATGTAGTTCAAATTCCAAAAATACATGATCTTAATAAATTAGCTAAAGCAGCAAAAATTACTTTAGATGATGAACTAATGGATAAACTGGATATAATTTCATCTTTCAATATTGAGGCACGATATCCGGATTATAAACAAGAATTTTATAAAAAGTGTGATCTTAAATTTACCTCAGAGAATATTATAACTATAAAAGAAATAAGAAAATGGCTACTGGAAATAGTGACGAAATAAGAGACGTTGTCCGCAAATACTACGAAACATTATTGAATGCAGGGTTCCCACTGGAAAAGGTGGTGCTTTTTGGGTCTTATGCGAAAAACAAACAAAATACAAATAGCGATATTGATGTTGCTGTTGTTCTTAAGAAATTTAAATACGATAGATTTTCTACACGGTTAGAGTTAATGAAATATTCACGTGGGTTTAAAGAAGTTATTGAACCACACCCATTTTTAGTCTCGGAGTTTGAAATTTCAAATCCATTTGTTCTTGAAATAATGACTACGGGCGTTGAGCTTTATTCTTAATATTTATTTGTGAAAACCTTTGTGCCTCTTGTGGTAAAATGAGTTTTTTTAACATTAAAGCTAAACTCGCAAAAGGGAAAACACGCAAAGTGAACAAAGAATAAGTTGGCTATGTTGATTTTATATGGTAAGAATTATTATAATTAAACTTCTATGAAATTAAAATTTACTTATTTTAACGATACCGACACTGTTTATTTGAAGCTTTCAGATAAAACACCTGTCGAAACTAAAGCTCTCGACAATAATTTCTATATTGATGTTGATGAAAAAGGTGATATTGTAAGCATGACGATTGAACATGCAAAAGAAAAAGCGAATATTAATGATTTTTCGTTTAAGCAAATTGTTGATTCAACAACAGCGGCTTAATTTGAACAATATGAAATTTGGTTGGTTATTTGTCACCTTAGTGTTAAACTGCTTTCAACTTTAGAGCACTTAACCACAAGGGACACAAAGAAAAAGCGCACAAAGTGCACAATGGTGGTGACTGATTTTTATACTTTTATTTTTTGACACTTTAATAAACTTTATGGATAAAATTATTTACGTTGAATTCACCAATTGATTATGACCAATATAACCGGGTGCTAAATTGAAATTGCCTTCGGATGCTGATATTAGTGAAATTAAAATCAAGGAGTATCTTTTAACTAAAAGAGATATGGGTGACAAGTCAGAGTTTTTATTGAGTGCCGGTTATAAAAAAGAATTTTTTGATCGGTTAATAATTGATTTGAAAGAACAAATTCTTCCTCTTGATGCCATGCTAACGGAAGAAACAATTTTTGGGAAAAAATTTAGCATTATTGGAAAATTGATCGGACCAAACAAGAAAGAATTGACTGTTAAGACTATTTGGATGCAAGAAAGCTTTTCGGGAAAATGGAAGTTTATTACTCTATTCCCTGCAAAGGAGAAAATTAAATGAACATTGAACTTTTTAGTAAAGTTGCTTTAAAAGTTGATTTAGTCGATTATCATTTACAAAAGGGTGATGTTGCCGTTATTATTGAAAAACATCCGGAGGTAAATGGTATAACAGGAGTAACTCTTGAAGTATTTAATGCTCTTGGCGAAACAATTGCAGTACCAACTATTCTTGAATCTCAAATTGAACCATTGAATAGTAATGAAATATTGCACGTCCGCCCATTAAATATTAATCGTGTTGCCGAAAGTGGAGAAAACTATTTTCAATGACTTATTCCCCTTTTTGGCAAAAATAATTTGTTATGCTGAATAACTCTGAAAAAAATTGTCGTGCCGATTCGCCGCGGCGAACTATCGGCATCTCAAGCAGAGTGGAAAGATTCTGACCTACGTCAGAATGACGGCATTCTGGTTGTCTTGTTGAATATCGCTGAAAACAATGTCATGCTGAATTCATTTCAGCATCTCAAGCAGAGCAAGAAGATACTGACCGATGTCTGAATGACAGTATCGCGGTTGTCTTACTGTTCGCTGTTACGAATCAACATGTTGATTAACTTGAAAAGCATGTAATAATTTCATGGCTATTGATAAAATAAGTTTTGAGTTTGACCCGGAAAAAAGCAAGGTTAATAAACTAAAACATAAAATTAGTTTTGACCAGGCTAAAGAACTTTGGATGGATAGTTTTAGAGTAGAAATTAAAGCAAAAACATTGGATGAAGATCGATATTTAATTATTGGTGCCATTAAGAAAAAAATTTGGTGTGCCATTGTTACTTATAGGGAAGATAAAATTAGAATAATTTCAGTCAGAAGAGCAAGACAAAATGAAGAAGAACTTTATAAAAGCATCAGAATTTGACAGGAAATTCGATAGTAACGAAGATTTATTAAAACACCTCGATTTGTCTAATTCTAAAAGACCGGGGTTGGAGGCTAAATCTGTAAGGATTGATTTCCCTTCATGGATGCTGGACGGACTTGATAAGGAGGCTAAAAAACTTGGTGTTACCCGGCAGGCAATTATTAAGCTTTGGGTGAGTGACCGACTCCATAATAATTGAATAACACAATAGTTTTCCTTTGTGACCTTAGTGTTAAAATGCTTTTAGGTTTAGAACCCTTAACCACAAGGGACACAAAGGGAAAACGCACAAAGTGCACAATGGACATGCTGAAAATAGCTGTCATGCCGATTCGCTGCGGCGAAAGATCGGCATCTAAAGCAGAACGAGAAGATTCAGAAAGAGTTTTAATGAAAATCTAACCCGGGGTTTGATTTGAAAAAAACAAGATACTTTGTTGAACAGGTGTTAGTTAAGAGACCCTATATTAAGGAAGACTGGGTTATTGAAGTACTCACTAATCCCATTAAAAAAGAGATTCAACCCGAGGGACGAATTAGATTTTGGGGATTCATTAAAGAACTGAATAAGTATTTAAGAGTGGTTACATTAGAAGACGGCGAAACCGTTCATAATGTTTTCCCCGATAGAAATTTTAAGGAGGATTAAAAAATGAAATTCAATTATTATCCGGAAACTGACTCTTTATACATCGACCTTTCCGAGAAGGCAAGTGTCGACTCTAAAGAAGTTGCCCGGGGTGTTGTCATTGACTTTGACGAAGAAGGAAATATTGTTGGTATTGATATAGATAATGCAAGTAAAATCGTTAATCTTAGTAGTGTAGAATCTGTATCGCTCCCAACTTCCAGAATTGCGTTTGCATCATAAATTCATCAAAGCAATTTTATTTTAAGTATTAAATAATTATTGAAATTAATTTTATTGTGAACTTAGTGTTAAAATGTTTTTTATTAGAGCACTTAACCACAAGGGACACAAAGGGAAAAAGCACAAAGTGCACAATGGTTATGCTGAAAAAGTGCTGTAAATAACTGTCATGCCGATTCGCCGCGGCGAAAGATCGGCATCTCAAACAAAGTGGAAAGATTCTGACCGACGTCAGAATCTGAACAGAGCATTTATTTATAATTTTTAATTTATCATTTATAATTTATTTAAGGGACGGTTCATTATGAAAAAATTCTTTTTACTCTTTATTACGCTCCTCCTCTGGGCAGGATTTAATGGCGAGGTTTGGGGACAGACAAATAATACAACACCTGTATTACTTGATAATTATGATGGGACAGGTGACCTAACATATGTTGAAAATACTGATGCACAATGGAGTATTTCAGGGGGCATTTATGTGGCTGGAACAAATGCCGTGACAACTCCAGAACATTCATCTGCAGCATATGATCTTACAAATTCAATACCAACTTGGAATTTATCAAAATCCTATAAAAATGTCTGGATTGGACACTTTAAAATTCTAAGAGCAACGTCAGGTTGGGGAAATAGCAATTATGGTTGTGGTGCTGTACTTGCTTCAAATAATAGTGATTTAAGTTCTACTTCTGCACAGGGTTACGCTTTGGTGATTGAAAATGGAACAACCGATAAGGTTACATTAATAAAATTTTCTCAAGGAATAAAAGATGGAGCAACTAATTTACCTGCAAATTCAACATCTATCGTCTCTGTCGCAGTTGATCCTGGGACAACTGGTTTTAATTACTTGGTTGAACTTTTAGATGATGGCAAATGGAAAATTTCATATATTACAGGGAATGCTCTATCTGATGCTAATGCTGTCAATAAATCTAGCTATAGTGGTGGGAATGCAACCTCCTCAAATGCTGATTCAACCTATACAGGATCTGACTACAAGTATGCAGGTTGGGTGTTTTCACACAGTACTGGAAATACTGCAACCGATAAGGCTAATTTTGATAATTTTGGAGCGGCTCAATCAGCACTTACTTCCTCCTCTTCTGACATCATCGCAAACTCTTCCTTCACCTATCCAACAAACATTGCATACGGTACTTATCAGGGAACTGCTCCGCTTACAACCGTAAACTCTATTGAGGTGGCCCAATTTGATATTCGTGATGGCGGTGCCTCCGCAGATGCAGATGCATTATCTACAACTTTAACAGCAATTGGTTTTAATGTTACCGGACACGCAAACTTAAGAAGAATAGCATTGTTTGACGGTACAACTAATGTTGGTGAAGTTGCTGCAGGTGCTACAGCTTCATTCTCAAGTTTATCTTTAGAGGCAGCAGACGGTGGAAGTAAAACTTTTTCTGTGAGAGTAAGTTTTCTTTCAAATGTAACAGATAATCAAAATTTTTCTTTTACTGTAAATAGTGCAGCTGCCGCCGGTGCCGGTTCAGGATTTGCGGCAGCAAATGCGGGAGGAGCAGCCACAAGCACAACCGGAGATAATAATAAAATAGAAGTTACTGCTACAGATATTATTTTTAATCAACAAGTTTCAACTGTTTCTATGGGGGCGGTTATGAGTCCCTCTCCAACTTTAAAAGCGGTAGATGCAAATGCAAATTTAGATCTAGATTATAGCTCTGCTTGGTCAGTTGCTGTTACAACCGGAAGCGTAACTTTTGATGGTGGAGCGACGACATCGGGAAATTTTTCTTCCGGAGTCGCTACACTAAGTAACTTAGTATTTGACAAAGCGGGCGAGGATAACAAAATTACTGTAACAAGCGGAGGCTTTTCTGATGAAAGTGCACAGTTTAATGTAACAGACCCGCAACCGGAAATTAACATCAAAGTAGTTGATGCAAATTATTTAACAAATTCAACTTATGCTTTTGGAAACCAATTATCCGGTACAAGCACTTCAGCTGTTACTTTCACAATTGAAAATCTTGGAACTAAAGAATTAAATTTATCCGGAAGCCCTCTTGTTGAAATTTCTGGGACTAATTCTTCAGAATTCACGGTTGACATTTCTTCGACAGATGCAACTATCCCTGCCAGCGAAACTACAACTTTTACAGTTACATTTTCTCCGACTTCTCAAGGAAGTAAAACCGCACAATTAAGCATTGCTAACGATGACGGAACAGGTGACGAAAATCCTTATATTATCAACTTAACGGGAACCGGTACAGTTTCCGGTTCATCAGATATTTCAAGTACAGGTGGCTTTTCTTACACCTCAAATATTGCTTATGCAAGTTTTCAATCAGCATCAACATTAACCACCGAAAATTCTGTTGGTGTTAATGGTCTAACTCTCCGTGATGGCGGCAGCAGCGCTGATGATACTGATAATTTGGGAACAACTCTTACTGCAATTAGTTTCACCACAGGTGGTTCTACTGCAATTAGAACAGCCGCATTGTTTGACGGAACAACCAATGTAAGCGAAGTTGCTGTAAATGGTGAAACAACTATTACTTTTACCGGTTTAACATTATCGGCATCGGATAACAGCACGAAAAATTTTGTCCTTCGTGTAACATTCCAACCAACCGTTACAGATAACCAGCAGATTACATTTACAGTGAGTTCAGCAACTGCTTCAAGTGCCGGATCTGGATTCGCAGCCGGAAATGCCGGAGCAGCCGCTTCAAGTACAACGGGTGATATTAATAGAATTGAAGTAACTGCAACACAATTAGCTTTTGTTCAGCAGCCAAGCAATACAATTGTAAATAGTAATATGACTCCTGCTGTTACCGTTAAGGGTACTGATGTTAATACAAACACAGACTTAGATTTTACTGCAGATATTAATATTACATCAACTGGAACATTGTCAAGTTCACCACAAACCGCTGCAGCCGTTGCAGGCATTGCAACTTTCAGTTCAATTAATCACACCGCTGCTGGAACTTCTTTAACTCTGTCTTCTACTTCTACAGGTTTAACCGGTGCGACTTCAAGCACTTTTGATATAACGATTCAACCTGCTGGGATTTTGTTGTTTGAAGAGAATTTTAATTTTTCGGGGGTCTTAACATCTAACGGCTGGTCTGTTCATAGTTCCGGCACAAATCCCCTTACGACTACTACAAATCTAACTTATTCAAATTATGCAAGTAATATAGGGAATGCTGCTGCAATAGGTAATGCGGGTGGTGAAGATTTGAATAGAGCTCTCTCAGATGAGCTGAATACAAACGGTGCGTCCATTTATTGTTCATTCTTGGTGACCGTGACTGACAATAATGCTTCTAAAACCGGAGATTATTTTTTACACCTAGGGGATAGAGTGGATGCAACAACTTTTACCCTATTCTCAGCAAGAGTATTTGCAAGAATTGTAAGTAGCAACGTAAATTTTGGTATTTCTAATACCAGTACTGCTACCTACGGAAGCACAAATTTTTCCAAAAACACAACTTATCTTTTAATTGTTAAATATACCATCAATACAGGAGGTAATGATGAAGTAAAATTGTGGGTGTTGCCGAGTGAAATCCCATCTTCTGAAAGTGCGACTGGTACACCTGAGGTAACAAATACTTCAACTTCCGGGACAGATATCATTGACGCTATTGCTTTACGACAAGGTAGCAGTTCAAATTCTGTTAGTATTACGGTTGATGGGATAAGAGTAGCTACAAACTGGGGTTCTTTAGTTGGGAATCCTCAATATAACTCAGCAACCAATCTTGGCGCCGGTAATTATAATGACTTAAATGTTCTTTCCGGCGGTGTAGTTACACTTACAGGTAGTGCAAATATTAACGGGACACTAAACCTTAATGGTGGAACAATAGACGTAGGCAATAATGTCTTAACCGTTAACAGCATTTCAGGTGGTTCAGCATCATCTTATATTAAAACTACAGGTTCCGGAGGATTAAAACGTAATGTACCGACAATAGAGTCAGGTACTTTATTCCCGGTCGGCACCGAGTCGTCCTATAATCCTGTAACTATAACAAACTCAGGAACAGCAGATAATTTTACTGTTTCAGTAAAAGAAACTTTTGATAATGCACCAGTAGATCCTACAAAAGTTGTTAATCGTCAATGGAGTATTTCAGAAGATACACCCGGTGGAAGCAATGCAGCAGTTAAGTTGCAATGGAATACAGCTGAAGAAGCAGGAAGTTTTATTAGAACAAATGCCATTTATGTTGGACATTATACAGGCGGAACATGGCAACAAACCGCCGCTACTTATGTTGATTTAGGAAGCGGTGTATATACTGCTGAAGCAAGCGGATTTACAAGCTTTTCACCTTTTAGCATTGGTAACGAAAACGCTCTCCCCGTTGAGCTCTCATCCTTCAACGCTGCAGCCACTAACGGTGCGGTTAAGTTAACCTGGCAGACTGCTACAGAGGTTAATAACTACGGTTTTGATGTAGAGCGAACTTCGGTTCGCTTAAGCGATTGGGAGAAGATTGGTTTTGTTGCAGGCAACGGTAATAGTAACGCTCCTAAAGATTACAGCTATACCGATAACTCACTTGATAACTCGGGGAAATACTCATACCGCCTAAAACAAATTGATAATGACGGTGCAGTAACCTACTCAAATGAAATTGAGATAGATGTAACTGTTGTTTTAGAGTATGCACTTTCACAAAATTATCCTAATCCGTTTAACCCCTCTACGGTAATCAACTATACACTTTCACAACCGGGATTTGTAACAATAAAAATTTACAACACACTGGGACAGGAAGTAAGCACATTACTAAACGGACAAATGGATGCAGGCAAACACACGCTCACATTTGACGCAAGCAAACTCAGCAGCGGAATGTATCTATACAAAATAACCGCAGGCAACTTTACTCAAGTTAAAAAGATGTTATTGGCTAAGTAAAAGTTGTTAAATAAATTATAATAAAAAGGCTGTCTCAAAAAGGCAGCCTTTTTTATTTTCTGTAGGTCGAGATTCATCTCGACACTTCGCCGCAAGAGGAAACTCCTTTGCGAAACATTGCGTCCTTTGCGGTTTATTTTCTTAACCGCCAAGTGCGCCAAGAAACGCAAAGCCGTTGTTTCTTCTCTTTTCCTAACCTTTGTGTCCCTAGTGTTAAAATTTTACCACTAAGATCACTAAGGAAAAAACACCAAGCACACAAGTTTTCTGTAGGTCGAGATTCATCTCGACACTCTGCCGCAAGAGGTTACCACTTTGCGAAACTTTGCGTCCTTAGCGGTTTCTTTTTAACCGCCAAGTACGCCAACAAACGCAAAGACATTTCATAACAAAACGGGAACTCATGTAATATGCGATATTGTTTTTTGTAATAAATAAATCTAAGTTTACGCTAATTTTTAAAATGATTATAAACAATTTATGGAGGAGCTATGAAAAACAAAATACTTCTTTTGTTTTTATTTATAAATGTTCTTTTATTCTCACAAGTGGCGGTAGATCATGCAGGTAATTATTTATCTTGGTCCAATGGCTCTAACTTGGGTAGTGGTTTTAGCGCTTGGAGTTTAACTAACACTGGTAGTGCTGGTCACTTTTTGGGATCATCTTCTAGCCAAGGATTTGGAAATATTGATGTGAGTTCAAAATCATTTGGAATGTACGGCAACCCAAGCGGAGGAAACTTTTCTAATGCAAGAAGAACATTTAATTATACAATCGAGAGCACCACTTATACATCACTCCAGAATGGGCATACCTTTAGAATTGAGTTAGCGACAGCTTATCGTAATGGAAATAAGGGTCTTGATATTGATGTTGGTGGTGTTGGCAAGTGGAATTTCAATGTGGGTAGCGATATATATGCGGTTCAATCGGTTGATCAAGGTTGGGCTTATTCACAAACCTCGATCTTTGTTATAGAGGTAACTCAAATTAGTGCGACGAATGCACATATTAGAGTTACAAGAGGTGGTGATATATATGAGGAAACCAATTTTAATTTAACTGGTAGATTAACAGGAATTAATTTATACTGTGCAAATACTGAGGCTGGCAACCTGAATAATTTGTTTTTTAATAATTTATCCATCAGAACAGATTCACCGCTTCCTGTTCAACTCTCCTCCTTCTCAGCAAACATCATCAACAAATCTGTTAACCTAAAATGGCAGACTGCTATTGAGCAGAATAATTACGGGTTTGAGATTGAAAGAAGTCTGAAGTCAGTAGTTGGTAGTGAGAATTCAACCTGGCAAAGTATCGGTTTTGTTAACGGTAACGGTAACAGCAATTCTCCAAAAGAATATAGTTACACAGATAATTCTCTTAACAATTCGGGCAAATATTCATACAGATTAAAACAAGTTGATAATGATGGCTCTTATGAATATTCTTCTGTTGTGGAAGTTGATTATAATCCCGTTATCACTTTTGAGTTAGCGCAAAATTATCCTAATCCTTTTAATCCTTCTACATCAATTAGTTATTCAATTCCAAATGCAGAATTTGTAAGCATTAAAGTATTCAACTTAATTGGTGAAGAGGTTGCAACATTATTCAATGGATATATAGATGCGGGCAAACACACAGTTACATTTGACGCAAGTAAACTCAGCAGCGGAATGTATCTATACAAAATAACCGCAGGCAACTTTACTCAAGTTAAAAAGATGTTATTGGCTAAGTAAAAGTTGTTAAGTAATTAATAACAAAAGGCTGTCTCCAAAAGGCAGCCTTTTTTATTTCCTGTAGGTCGAGATTCATCTCGACACCCCGCCGCAAGAGGAAATTCCTTTGCGAAACATTGCGTCCTTTGCGGTTTATTTTCTTAACCGCCAAGAGCGCCAAGAAACGCAAAGACATTGTTATAATAAAGCGGGAACTGTTGTGATATACGATATTGTTTTTCGTAATAAATAAATATAAGTTTACGCTAATTTTTTTTAATGATTATAAATAATTTAAGGGGTGATGTTATGAAAAAATGTTTACTTGGCTTCTCTCTTTTTCTTCTCTTGTCTATTTATAGCTTTGCACAAATTGCAGCCGACAATGCTTCTAACTATGGAGGTAGCTGGACTAATGGAAGTAATGGCGGTTCAGGTTTTTTAGCTTGGTCAATTTACAGCAACAATAATGGTTTCAGTATCTTTGCCGGTAATTTTCTTGGTAACTCTATAGACGGAGCGGGTGATATAAATACTAGTGGTGTATCTTTCGGACTTTATGCTAATCCCGGAGGTGCATTTGTAAACGCTGATCGAGCTTTCAGTACTTCATTAACTACAGGAAAGGTATTTACTTTCAAATTGGCTCTAAACTTTGATAACGGCTATAAGGGCTTTAACCTATATGCTGGCCCTCAGGGTGAAGTTTTTAACTTTAACGTGGGCGGTGGTGGCTCAGTTTCCTCAGCTAATGGTGCTACTTTAAACCCAGGTGTTGGGGCGGGCTATAATTATGGTGGAAGTAATGCGGTTATAATGGTTACTTTAGAGGTTTTATCTCCTACTTCTTTTTCATACAATATATCCAGAACTTCTTCAGAAGGGTTTCAAGGCACACTATTTGGTGGTACCGTAACAGGTTTAACAAATGATTTAACCGGTTTCCGTTTTTATGTCTCTGGTACAGACAATAGTGCATCACAAAACAATTTATATATTAATTCTTTAAATGTTGAAAATGTCCTTCCAGTCGAACTCACATCATTTAATGCAAGCATTATCAGCAAATCAGTTAACCTTACCTGGCAAACCGCTACGGAAGTTAATAACTACGGTTTCGATGTAGAGCGAACTTCAGTTCGCTTAAGCGATTGGGAGAAGATTGGTTTTGTTGCTGGTAGCGGTAACAGCAATTCACCTAAAGAATACTCGTTTGCAGATAACTCTTTAAACAATTCAGGTAAATATTCTTATCGATTAAAACAAGTTGATAATGATGGCTCTTATGAATATTCATCTGTTGTAGAAGTTGATTATAATCCGGCTATTACATTTGAGTTAGTGCAAAATTATCCTAATCCATTTAATCCATCTACATCAATTAGTTATTCTATTCCTAATGCAGAATTTGTCAGTATTAAAGTATTCAACTTACTTGGTGAAGAAGTTGCAACATTATTCAATGGGTATGTGGAGGCTGGTAAACATACGCTTTCATTTGATGCAAGCAAACTAAGCAGCGGAATGTATCTATACAAAATAACCGCAGGCAACTTTACACAAGTTAAAAAGATGTTATTGGCTAAGTAAAAGTTGTTAAATAAAATGTAATAAAAAGGCTGTCTCCAAAAGGCAGCCTTTTTTCTGTAGGTCGAGATTCATCTCGACAACCCGCCGCAAGAGGTTACCACATTGCGTCCTTAGCTGTTTACTTTTTTTAACCGCCAAGCACGTCAAGATTTATTTCAGTTAATCTCATAATTCGATTGGGTTTCCCTTTGCGCCATGGGTTAAAATATTGTTATTATTAATCCTCTATTGTCTCTGTTCTAAATTAACCAACAACTCGTCCTATTATGACCAAATCATATTAACCAATGGCTTTAGCCATTGGATTAAAGCAAACTAACTCAACCCACATCAACGGTTTCAACCGTTTTCTCCCGAGTAAATTAATCACCAAAAGCGTTTAAGGTTACACTGCAGTTTAAGCTCTTTTTTTCTACTTCGTCTATTGTGATAATAATTATACATTATTTATTTTTGCCATAATTATTAAGGAGGTTGAATGTCCGTTAGATCTTTCACAAAGATTTGGCTTCATATTATCTGGGCAACTCATAATCGCGATAAACTTCTAATTGATA
>JAGUXE010000382.1 GCA_020061995.1 Ignavibacteriales bacterium
ATTATCACGGGACTGCTCCGGGTTTTTGGATCGAACAGAAAGGAAAAATCCTAATAGTGATGCCCGGCGTTCCTTTTGAGATGAAAGCTATGATGAAGGAATTCGTTATAGAGCATCTTAAGGAAATTATTGAACCCAAATTAAAATCTTTCACAAAAAATAATACACTTTTAACAACAGGTATTCCTGAGTCGGCACTTTATGAAAAATTAGGCGACCTAAATGAATTATTAGGTGATGCAAAGTTAGCATTTCTTCCCAGTCAGTATGGAGTCAAGTTGCGAATAACCGTTACTGCACCGGATGAGGAAACAGCCCGTAATAAACTTTCAGATATCGAACAAAGAATTCGCGGGTTAGTTGGTCGGTTTATATATGGAAAAGGGGAGGAACAATTATACGAAGTAGTTGCAAAGTTATTAACTTCTAGAGGATTAACTATTTCAATTTCTGAATCATGCACAGGAGGGCATATTTCAAATCTGCTGACAAATGTGAGCGGCAGCAGTAAATATTTTGAAAGAGGAATTGTTTCTTATAGTACTGCAGCAAAAGTTGAAATGCTTAGAGTTGATGAAGACTTAATTGCAAAACATGGTTCAGTCAGTTTGGAAGTAGCAAGGCAAATGGCTGATGGGATTCGTGCAATTTCAATGACGGATATTGGTGTTTCCGTCACAGGGATTATGGGTCCGTTGGGCGGCACTTCCGAAAAACCTGTTGGAACTGTTTATATCGGTTTTTGTGATGAGAAAGTTTGTACTGCACAAAAATTTCAATTCGGTGATGACAGATTGCTAAATAAAGAGCGCGTTGCACAAACAGTACTTGAGATGATTAGAAAATATATTTTGGGAATCCCATTTGATGCATAGAATTTTTATAGCTTTGAAAATTAATTCCATAATACGAGAAGAGATTTTTCGAAGAAGGAATCTTGTTTTGGATGGATCAGCAAATAATTATAAATGGGAGAGTATTGAAAAGATTCATGCAACAATTAAATTCATCGGGGATGTTGATAAATTACTCTTTTCAGAAGTTATCGAAAAGATAAAGTGGCTTAATGACTGTGAAAAGATTGAAGCCAAACTTGATAAGTTTGGTTTCTTCATCAAGAATAAAAAACCTGCAATTTTATGGTGCGGTTTTAGTCCCGAAAAGAAAATTTATTCTTATGTCGATCAATTGAATAACTCACTATATGAAATAGGAATTCCAAAAGAAGAAAAACCATTTAAACCACATCTTACAATTTTAAGAATAAAGGGGAATGAAGATATTAATCTATTCAACAGATTTAAAGAATATGATTTTGAAGAAATGAGATTTAGTATTACCGAAGCAGCCTTATATGAAAGTAAGCTATCCCCATCGGGTTCGGTTTACAAAGAGATTAAAAAATATCAATTTAAATAATAGGAGATAAAATGAGTAGTGAGAGAGATGCAAAATTAAAAATGCTTGATGATACTATTGCCGGGATTGAAAAAACTTACGGCAAAGGAAGCATTATGAAATTAGGTGACGGTGTGATAAATCCGGTTGAATCAATTTCGACAGGTTCAATATCATTGGATCTTGCTTTAGGAATTGGTGGTTTACCCCGCGGAAGAATTATCGAAATATTCGGTCCCGAATCAAGCGGTAAAACCACATTATGTTTGCATGTAATTGCTGAAGCACAAAAAGCCGGTGGTTTAGCTGCATTCATTGATGCGGAACATGCACTCGATGTTAATTATGCGAAAAGATTGAAAGTCGATACAGCAAATCTTTTAATATCTCAACCGGATTTCGGTGAACAAGCACTTGAGATTGCAGATACATTAGTAAGAAGTAACGCACTTGATATTATTGTTATTGATTCGGTTGCAGCATTAGTCCCTCGAGCAGAAATTGAAGGTGAAATGGGAGATGCTCATATGGCTGTTCAAGCACGCTTAATGTCTCAAGCATTGCGTAAACTTACAGGCGCTATCAGCAGATCAAAAACAATGGTAATTTTCACCAATCAGTTGAGAAGTAAAATTGGTGTTATGTTCGGTAACCCGGAAACAACAACCGGTGGGAATGCACTTAAATTCTATGCATCTGTCCGTTTGGATATTCGTAGAATTGCTGCTATTAAAGATGGAACAGATGTTATAGGTAACAGAACTAAAGTTAAAATTGTAAAAAGTAAAGTTGCTCCGCCATTTAAAGAAGTTGAATTTGACATCCTCTATAATGAAGGTATAAGTAAAACAGGTGATATTCTTGATTTAGCGGTAAATCAAAATATTATAAAAAAGAGTGGCTCATGGTTATCATTTGGTGAAGATAGGTTCCAGGGTCGCGATCAGTTTAGGGCAAAACTACTTGAACAACCTGATCTTTTAGAAGCTTTAACAAAAGAACTTAAAATTAAAATTGGGATGATTAAATCCGATGAATCGGAAGTAGTTGTAGAGGTCAAAGAGGAAGAAAAGACAACTCCGGTAAAAGAAAAAAAATCAAAGTAAAATGATAATTGAACAAATCCGTTCTAAAGATGGTGAAACAATTATTGTTGAACTTGAAGATAAACGGAAGTTATATCTTTCGATTGAAGTAGTTTTTAAAAATGGTCTTCGAAAAGGGGATAACCTTGACGAAGACCTTTTTAATTATTTAATAAAAGAAAATCAGAAGTACTTTCTTCGTAAGAAGGGACTTGATTTATTAGCCCGCCGTGCACACTCTTCTTTTGAATTAAAAATAAAATTAATGCAGCGTAAATACGAAAGAGAATTAATTGATGAATTAATAAACGAATTGCTATCGAAAAACATACTAAACGATAAAGATTTCGCTTTACAATATGCTATTGAGCGCATCACAATTCGTAAAATCGGGAAACAGAAGTTAAGAGCCGAATTGATAAAAAAAGGAATTCATCAAGATATTATAAGTGAAGTAATAGACAGTCTTGATATGGCTGAAGATTTTGAAAATGCATTATTGCTTGCACGGAAAAAAATGAAGTCATTACAAAATCGTAAAACCGAAAAAAAGAAGTCTGTTCAGAAAATAATCTCATATCTTTTAACAAAAGGTTATGAGTATGAAACTGCTAAAATTGTTGTGAAACGTTTGGATATTTCAGAACTTGAGGAATAGACAATTAACAAGTCAATTAATTACTTTTTCTTTCAAGATATGAAACATTTTTGCAATGAGGGGATTATCAACAATACCAAGTGCGTCATCATAATCAAACCATTTTCTTTGTCTCAGATTAACTTCAGGATATTCTTCCAAAACTTTTGTTACTAAAAGAGGGAAAACTCTTACCTCAATTTTTCCGGTTTGTTTTTGAATTTCGTATGCCCCAAGTTCTAATTCTTCTCCTGTTCCTATTATTCCGGCTTCTTCGAAGGCTTCTTTTTTTGCTGACTCAAAAGCTGTTAATCGTAATTCAACAAATCCTTTAGGGATAATCCATCTTTTCTTTTTAACTGAAGTAATTAGAAGTATTTGTAGTTTGTCGTTGTGGATCCTGTAAGGGATTACACCAGACTGGCTGAAGTAGAATAGATCCTGCAATAAAGTAACTCTCTAAATATGATTCTATGAATAAATGAGAAAGAATTATTAAATTATAACAATTAAAATAAATTATCTGAACAAATATCAAAAAGAAAAAATTTATGCTTCATTTTAATCCTTTGGAAATGAGTGTCCCTGAAATACATCGTCTGCTTGTAGGGGGAGTGGGTCCAAGACCAATTGCATTAGTCTCAACAATTTCATCTGACGGCATACCAAATTTAGCTCCCTATTCTTTCTTCAATACATTTGGAGCAAATCCACCAATGATTGCCTTTTCTCCAGCGCGTAGAGGAAGTAACGGTACATTCAAAGATACATACAACAATCTATTAGCTACCGGAGAATGTGTAGTTCAAGCGGTAACCCATAATATCGTCTCGCAAGTGAGTATTGCTTCGGGTGAGTATTCACCTGATGTAAATGAATTTATTAAAAGCGGATTAACACCTATTGATTCCGAAGTTGTTAAACCAAAAAGAGTTAAAGAATCGCCGTTTCAAATGGAATGTATTTTAAAACAAATGATAAATCTTGGTGATAAAAATGCTTCGGGCAATTTGGCATTGTGCGAGGTTGTTAGATTTCATGTCGCTGAAGATATTATTGTGGATGGAACGATTGAACCTGAAAAAATTGATTTGGTGGCACGAATGTCAGCGCATTATTATTGTCGTGCGTCAGGTAACGCAATATTTAAACTTGAACAACCTAATACTAAAATCGGAATCGGTTTCGATCAGTTACCTGAAAAAATTCGTAATTCAAAATTCTTTACTGGTTATGAGTTAGGGAGATTAGCCTCTATTCAAAAAATTTCGAATGATAATGAATTGGAAAATTTTATTAAAACGATTCGTGAGAATACACCCGAGAATTTTGAGAATGAAGAGAATTCATTTAATGACTACTTAAGTACAAATGATTTGTCAAAGATGATCAATTTTGCATTAAACTCGGATGAATTAAAAAATGATTACATACTTAAGACGGTAAGAGCCGCAATCGAACTTGATCAAATTGAAACAGCTTGGTTGTTATTGATGATTAAAATGAAATCAGAATAAAGTAATCGTGATAAAAGAATTGAAAACTCCGATATGGAAACCTTCCGATAAGAGAATAAGTAATTCAAATATGAAATTATTTATCGATCGAATTAATTCGGGTAAAGATTACAAATTTCAGGATTATAATGATTTGTATGAATGGTCTACTGCAAATATTGAAGAATTTTGGGAAGCTATTTGGAATTATTCGGAAATCAAACATTCGAAAAAATTTGCCCAAGTCCTTTCTAAATATGAAATGCCCGGTGCGGTTTGGTTTAAAGGAGCTGAATTTAACTTTGCAGAAAATCTTTTACGAAAAAAAAATACCGACATAGCATTAACCAGTTGTAGAGAAAATTTTAATACAATTGAAATTTCATATAATGATCTCTTTATTCTTACTTCAAAAACTGCAAAGGCACTAAAAAAAATAGGTGTTACTAAAGGCGAGTGTGTTGCCGGATTTTTAGGAAACACACCGGAAGCTGTAATTGCGATGCTTGCGACTGTAAGTCTGGGGGCAATATGGTCCTCGTGCTCACCCGATTTCGGAACGCAGGGCGTTCTTGATCGTTTTCAACAGATTCAACCAAAAGTATTATTTGCTACTGAAGAGTATTTGTATAATGGAAAAATTATTTCAAACAAAGAAAAAATTTCCGATATAAGTTCTAAACTTATCGGTTTGGAAAAGACAGTTCTCATCCCTTTGAATAATAATCCAATTGATGTTCTTAATACTTCTCAATTAATTCATTCTGATTATTTTAATGATTTTATTAATAATGATGAGACCGAAATTGAATTTGTTCAGTCCGATTTCTCTCATCCTATTTATATAATGTATTCATCCGGGACTACAGGAAAACCGAAATGTATAGTTCATGGTGCGGGAGGGACATTTCTTCAACATTATAAAGAACTCTCTCTACATACAGACTTGAAAGAGAATGATAAGATATTTTATTTTACAACATGCGGTTGGATGATGTGGAACTGGTTAATCAGTTCACTTAGTATCGGTGCTAATGTTGTATTATATGATGGAAGTCCTGTTTATCCGTCGGCAGAAAAAATGTGGAAACTTGTTGAAGAAATAGAGGTTACAATTTTCGGTACCAGTCCGAAGTTTTTATCAATTTGTGAAAAAGAGAAAATCCTTCCGGCAGAAAAATTTAATTTAAGTTCTTTAAATACAATTCTCTCAACTGGTTCACCACTTTCTGAAGCCAATTATGATTGGGTTTATGAGAATGTGAAAAATGATATTCTCCTTTCATCAATTTCTGGAGGAACAGATATAATATCATGTTTCATGCTTGGTAATCCGATGTTACCTGTATACAAAGGAGAAATCCAATGTCTCGGATTGGGGATGAAAGTTGAAGTATTTAATGATTTTGGGGAAAGCATGAATAATGAAAAAGGGGAGTTGGTTTGTACTCTTCCATTTCCTTCTATGCCTATTTATTTTTGGGATGATATTGATAACAAAAAATATTTATCAGCTTACTTTGAAAAATTCCCCGGTTTTTGGAGACATGGAGATTATATCCAATTAACTGAGAACAAAGGAATAATTGTTTACGGAAGATCCGATGCAACATTAAATCCGGGAGGAGTTAGAATCGGAACTGCTGAAATTTATAGATTAGTTGAGAGTCTTGAGTTTATAAAAGATAGTCTTGTAATTGGAGTTAATCACGAAAACGATGTCAAAATATTTCTCTTCTTTGTCATTCAGAATGAATCTGTTTTAACTGATGATTTAATAGCACAAATAAAAATGAAAATTAAAAATGAAGCTTCACCGCGACATATCCCAAGCAGAATTATTCAAGTTAAAGAAATCCCTCATACGATCAGCGGTAAAAAAGTTGAATCAACTGTTGCAAAGATTTTTAATGGGGGAGTGATTGAAAATAAAGAGGCGTTAGCTAATCCAGACTCACTTGATGAGTATTACCAAATAAAAAATAGGATAATCAATGAGTCGAAATAAAAATTGTTAGTTTTTAGAGGTTATCAAAATTAACAACCTCTAAAAACTTCCAGTTAATCATGTCACTTAGCTAAAATTGATATTAATTCCATTTGACGATCACCACCGGTTTGTTCAACTCTTCCATCGGGGTGGATGTAAACATCAATTTCGCTTCTAATTCCAAAATCACCGCTTAAATAAATTCCGGGTTCAATTGAGAATGAAGTACCGGGTAATAGAAGTCTTTCATCACGTGTTTCAAAATTATCCATATGCGGTCCGCTTCCATGAAGGGAAGTAGTAATTGAATGGCCGGTTCTGTGAATAAAATAGTCACCATAACCTGCTTTTTCAATTATGTTACGACAAGCATCATCAACTTCATAACCTCGAATTTCCTCGTTATTTTTAAATCTTTCGGTAACAAGATTAAACGCTGCATCACGTGCATCTTTGACTATATTAAAAACCTTTACGTATTTATCAGGTATGGTTTCACCAACAAATCCATTCCAGGTAATATCTGCCCAAACACCGGAAGGTTTGTTTTGTTTTGCCCAGAGATCAATAAGAACAAAATCACCTTTGTTAATATTTTTAAATACAGATACACTTGGTGAATAGTGAGGATTTGCGGAGTTCTCATTAACCCCAACAATTGGTGGATGGTCAGTGAAATATTTTCTTTTATCAAATTCATTTAAAATAAATTTTTGGACATCATATTCAGTTATAGTCTCATTCGCACTAATTTTAATTTTAATAAAATTGCAAGCTGATTTTACAATATCTGTTAATGAAATTGCTACTTCTATATTCTCATTATATTGTTCATCTGTCCATACTGCATCAAGAAGAGTAATCATATCAGCACTACTGACAATTTCAACTCTGAATGATTTAACAAATTCTATTGTTCCTGCATCTACTTTAGAAACGTAGGGGATTGCATTTAGAGGAGAATATTCCATTGCAATGGATTTTACATCCTTCAAAATTGAAGCGAGATTTTCAAATAATGATTTATGACTTGCATACTTTAATTCAGTTCCCGGTAAGTGTGCAAGGTTATGAACTTCAATCGCGTTCACTATTTTTACACATGTTCCTTCAGCAGGAATAAAATAAAAAAATCTTCTAGTTAAATGAGCCGATTCTCCAATTTCTAAAATACTTAAAGCTAAATCGTTCGAATTTCTGAAATCGAACAGTAACCAACCATCGATATTCATTCTCTTTAAAATTGATTGTATCTTTTCAATCTTTAATCTATTCACTCTAACCTCCATGTTAATTGCGCTATTAACTTAAGTTAACATCAATAAAAATTATTTATCATTATATGAAATGTAATGAATTTTGGTATAATTATTTTAGATGTTTTTGCTAAATTCATCTTTGAAAAATATTTAATAATTAGGATATCGATAATGCTTAAGAAAATGATCGGAACAGGAATAGTACTAATAGTAGTTGTACTGATAGCTGTTTTTATTCTTCCGAAAATGCTCAAGGAAAGCGAAGCCGAAATAAAAATGGATTCATCCGGGGGAATAGGGAAGGCCATGGAGGTTCGTGGTCTAATATTAAAACCTCAACTGTTCCAAGAAAAAATTAACACCAGCGGAACACTTCAAGCATTCGAAGAAGTTGAACTTAGAATTGAAACTTCAGGAAGGATTACAGGAATTTTCTTTTCTGAGGGAGATTATGTTAACGAAGGAAAACTTCTCTTAAAAGTAAATGATGCCGAATTACAAGCACAACTTAAAAAAGCTGAATATCGAAAAGAAATTCTTGTTGATAAAGAATATCGTCAGAGAATGCTGCTTAGCAAAAATGCGACAAGTCAGGAAGTGTATGATGTAGCATTGAATGAATTGAACAGTGTTAATGCTGATATTGAATTACTAAAAGCACAAATAGATAAAACTGAAATTCGCGCTCCATTTAACGGCATTGTCGGGTTAAGATATGTCAGTGTTGGTGCATTTATAAATTCTACGACAAAGATAGCGTTGTTTCAAAGATTAGATCAGATAAAAATAGATTTCTCCATACCAGAAAGATATTTTACCAGCGTTAAAACCGGAAGTTCATTATCTTTTTCGCTACATGGAAGTGAGCAAAAATATAAAGCGAAAATTTACGCAGTTCAACCTAAGGTAGATGTTGAGACGAGAACTGTACAACTTAGAGGAGTGATAAGTAATCCACGCAGGGAAATTCCAACAGGTGCGTTCGTAAAAATTGAGTTGGAATTGAACAATAGTCCAAATGCATTATTAGTTCCAAGTATTGCAGTGGTTCCAGATATAACGGGACACAAAATTTTTCTTTATAAGAGCGGGAAAGTATCACCGGTAACGATTGATATAGGTGCAAGGAACGAATCTAATGTTCAGATATTAGCCGGTGCGAACGTCGGAGATACTGTAATTGTTTCCGGTATTGTGAATATGCGTCCTAATGCTCCGGTAACAATTTCTAAAATTGAATAGCGGGAAAATAATATGAGTCTTTCTTCAATTAGTATACAAAGACCTGTCCTTGCAATTGTGATGTCGCTGTTGATAGTCATATTTGGAATAATAGGAGCAACTTTTCTAGGGGTTCGCGAATATCCGAATGTGGATCCCCCAATTATTACTGTAAGTGTTTCATATGTTGGTGCAAATGCTGATATAATTGAGACACAATTAACCGAACCTCTGGAAGAATCGATTAACGGAATAGCCGGAATAAAATCACTCACATCAACAAGTCGTGATGGAAGATCATATATCACAGTTGAATTTGATTTGAGTGTTGATCTGGAAGCTGCTGCTAATGATGTTCGTGATCGTGTTGCAAGAGCAGTAAATAATCTTCCGCCTGACGCTGATCCACCGGTAGTTGCTAAAGCTGATGCAGATGCAAGTCCCATTGTTTTCTTAAATGTTAAGAGTGATACGAGAAGTTTATTGGAATTGAGTGATCTCGCAAATAAAGTATTTAAGGAGAGATTGCAGACAATTCCCGGGGTTAGTCAAATACAGATCTGGGGTGAAAAACGTTATTCAATGAAACTTTGGCTAGATCCATCTAAACTTGCGGCATTTAAACTAACACCACTTGATGTAGCAAACGCAATAAATACTGAGAATATCGAATTACCTTCCGGTCGTTTAGACGGTGCTCAAACAGAGATAGTGATTAGAACTTTGGGTCTTTTAAAAACTACAGATGATTTTGAAAACCTAATTGTGAAAGAGACTGAGGGAAGAGTAATCCGCTTCCGCGATTTAGGTTACGCTGAACTTGGTCCTGAAAATGAAAGAACTTTACTCCGCCGTGACGGTATTCCGATGGTGGGAGTTGTCTTAATACCTCAACCGGGATCAAATCATATACAGATTGCTGATGAATTTTATAAACGAGTTGAGCAGATAAAAAAAGATATTCCGAGCGACATTGAACTTGGGATAGGTTTCGATACAACAAAGTTTATACGAGAATCCATAAGTGAAGTACAAGAAACAATTTTTATTGCATTTCTACTTGTTGTTATGATTATATTTTTATTCTTGAGAGATTGGAGAAGTACCTTAATCCCGATTATTGTTATTCCTATATCGTTAATCGGAACATTTTTTATAATGTATCTTGCTGAATTTTCAATTAACGTTTTGACACTTCTCGGAATGGTTCTTGCAATCGGGATCGTCGTAGATGATGCAATTGTTGTTCTTGAAAATATTTATAAAAAAATTGAAAACGGAATGAACTCTGTTGATGCGGGTATTGAAGGGGTTAAAGAAATCTTCTTCGCCGTAATCTCGACAACAGCCGCCCTGATCTCAGTTTTTCTTCCCTTAATATTTTTACAAGGCTTGACCGGACGACTTTTTCGAGAATTTGCATTTGTTATAATGGGGGCAGTTTTTATATCTTCTTTTGTAGCTTTAACGCTAACTCCTATGTTAAGTACACGATTTTTAAGTGGTAAAAAAGGGCACAGTAAATTTTATTATTTAACTGAGCCATTTTTCAGCTGGTTAACTGAGAAATATAAAACGACCCTTGAAAAGTTCATGGCAAAAAGATATTTGGCTTTCCCAATTGTTTTTGTTGCTTTCGGATTGATTTATTTATTCGGTTCATTAGTCCCAACTGAACTGGCACCCTATGAAGATAGAAGTGGACTACGTATAAATGTCACAGGTCCTGAAGGAGCAAATTTTGAGTTCATGGATAATTACATGAATGAACTCAACGAGATGGTAGCCGAGATTGTTCCCGAAGCAGATGCTATTGTTTCAATTACATCACCTGGATTCGGCGGGTCTTCAACAACCAATTCAGGTTTTCTTCGTGTAAGATTAGTTGATCCTGAATTCAGAAAGCGGACTCAGCAAGAAATTTATAATCAGCTTTCAACAAAACTGAGTAAGCTAAATGATGCTCGCGTAATTGTTATTCAAGAACAATCTATCAGTTCTAGAGGTAGAGGTTTGCCTGTCCAATATGTCATACAAGCTCCCAACATGGAGAAACTAAAAAAAGTTCTTCCTGAATTTGTGGAAGAAGCACGGGCTAGTTCTGTTTTTTTAGTCTCCGAATTGAATCTAAGATTTACAAAACCTGAGATCATTGTTGAGATTGATAGAGAAAGAGCAAAGAATCTTGGGATATCGATTTTAGATGTAACAAGGACTTTACAATTCGCATTTAGCGGAAGACGCTTTGGTTATTTTATTATGGATGGGAAGCAATACCAGGTAATCGGGCAAGTCGATCGATTTAACAGAAGCGGTTTGGCAAACCTTACATCAATCTATGTTAGGAATAACAAAGGTGAATTAGTTCAACTTGATAATATCGTATCGTTGCGGGAATCAAGTAATCCTCCTCAACTTTACAGGTTTAATCGATACGTCTCAGCTACAGTTTCAGCCGCGTTGGCACCGGGTAAAACCATGGGTCAGGGCATTGATGAAATGGATAGAATAGCTGATAAAGTTTTGGATGAAACTTTCAGTACTGCATTAGATGGGGCTTCAAAAGATTTTAGAGAAAGTTCTTCAAATCTCTATTTTATTTTTATTCTTGCATTAATACTTATTTATCTAGTACTATCTGCACAATTTGAAAGTTTCAGATCACCATTTGTAATTATGTTTACAGTCCCTTTGGCCTTAGCCGGTGCAATGTTTTCACTCTGGTTTTTTGATCAGACAATGAATATTTTTAGTCAAATTGGTCAAATTATGTTAATCGGACTTGTAACTAAAAATGGAATTCTTATAGTTGAATTTGCGAAT
>JAGUXE010000099.1 GCA_020061995.1 Ignavibacteriales bacterium
CGGCCATATAGTTTTTTATAATACCTTTTGCTTGGAATAAAATTTTTAAGACGGTGAAGGCATACCCTACAGAATAAATGTGGCTCAGGGGTCTTATAAAAAATTATTTTATCTGATTTACAGCATGGGCATTTTAAGATTTTAGTTGATTGTATTTGCATTTTCATGGCTTATCTATTTATCGATAATTAGTAATTCTTTTTTTATATCATCTTTCTTTGACAAATACCATTGATACAATTCAAGAATACTATCATCTATATTTTTAAAAGTATAACCACCAATTTTTTCTATCAACTTAGTATTATCACCACTATATTCAGTTCCTAAGTTAGGCATTCTAATAATAATTTCAAGGTTCTTATTAGATACTTTGAGGACTTTTTTTGCTAAAGAAAATAAATCAGAAGTTAAGCCAGTACATACATTATATATTTTTTCTCTGGTGTCATACCGTATAAACCACTTAGTAATATTTACAAGGTCGTCAATATTCATATAATCAAAAAACACATTCTGTTTTATTGTAATTGGTAAATCATAAACTGCCTTACAACAGGCATTAGAAATAAACCTGATTTCCCAATCTTCATACTTTCCAAATACGCCAAATAAACGTAGGTTATAAATATTTTTGGCAAGGCTTGTATATTTACACATTATATATTTAGCGAAACCGTAATCGTCCTGAGGAACATAGGTATCAAAATATTCTTCCTTCATTTTAGGTATCCAATGAGCCCTGTCATACTCTGCGCCTGAGCCGTAATAGACCATCTTTCCATAATAATCACTGCGCTTTGCGAGGTTAAAGAACATCCTGAGATTATTTCCTAATACTTTTGTAAGGTCTTTATCTGAGTTTCTCGTAGCATTCCATGTTGCAGCATGAATAACGACATCAAATAGATTATCTTTTAAATAGGTAGACACCTTATCTTCTTCTAAAAGATTGAGCTCGGAACTTAAAGGAGCCAAACACTCAAATTTATCTTTGAGTTGCTCCAAAATATTTCTACCGATAAACCCTGTTCCGCCCGTGATTAATATTTTCATTTTTATTGCTGTGCAGGTTTTACAATCATATTTGCTTTAAATTCTTCTCTATCTAAAAAGGGCCATAAATCCTCCAGCGGTTTAGAAACTATTGAACCGTCAGGAAGTACCTGCGATTGAATTCTCGGGGCAGTCTGCAAATCGGGATCGACCATGACCTCACAAATAATTGGACCTTCTGCCTCCAAAACCTCCTCTACTTTTTCTTTGATAGACTCGTGATTTAATATTCTGGCATTCTTAATTCCGTATGCGCTGGCTATCTTGGATGTATCGGGAAGGGTTAAGCCGCTTGAAGGGTCACAGCCAACTAAATGCCCCTTAAAATAGTTTTTTTGCATATTTTTAATTGAGGCATAACCATTATTATTTAAAATAAAGATCTTTATGGGTAACTGTAGTCTCGCCAATGTCTCCAACTCTTGAATATTATGTTGCAATCCTCCGTCACCGATGATGCTAACTGTGCGTTTTTTGCCACTAGCAAGACAGGCTCCGATACTTGCAGGAAGGCCAAATCCCATTGCTCCTAAACCTGGCGTATTAAAAATGCGCTGGCCTTTTTTTACTTTAAAGGCCTGCATAGTAATTTCACTACAGCCTCCGGAACTTCCCGGAACCAAAACATCATCTTCTAACAGCAGTTCAGATAAAACATCTATTAATACGTATGTATTAATGTATTCTTTTTGCTCCCGGTATTGCGGCAATATAACAGGGTATTTACTCTTCCATTCCTTGCAGCGAGATATCCACTTAGAACGGTCTTTAAATATAAATTTGTCTTTTTTGTTTAATAATTCTTTTATAAAATCCCTGGCATCTGAACAAACAGAAACATCTATATCCATCTTAAGCTTTTTTATTTCAGTGGAGTCAATATCAACTATAACTTTCTTAGCTAGACGGGCAAAATTTTGGTAATTATAACCGACCTGAAGCAAGTCTAATCTCGCACCTACAGTCACAATAAAATCAGAGTTCTGTTGAATAAAATTTGCTCCCCGCTGTCCAATAGAGCCTGGTCTTCCAAAAAAGAGTTCATGGTCCTCAGGTAAAAAATCTATTGCTTTCCATGTTGTCAATATAGGGATTTTAAGATATTCGATCAAATCAAGAAAATCCTTTAATGCACCGGCCAACCTAATACCGTTTCCTGCCAGGATTACAGGTTTTTGTGATTCGTTGAATAATTGAATGCTTTTATTCACAAGGCTTTCGAGTTCTTTTCTATTTTCCTTTGAGGCTAACTCAGAAGGCGCGAATCTCTGAAGCTTAGTCTCATCTACCATACTTGCCTGAACATCCAGGGGAATATCTATCCAAACCGGGCCGGGACGGCCGGTTTTCGCCAGATAAACTGCCTTTTCTAAATGATACCTTATACTTTCTGGCTCTAAGATTGTAACCGCATATTTTGTAATTGGCTTTACTATAGAAACGACCTCTATCTCTTGATTGCCCATCTGCCTGAGCCCACTTTTGCCAATCATATCTGAACGTTTTACCTGCCCTGATATAACCAAGACAGGGGTTGAATCAATCCAGGCTCCTGCAACCCCTGTAATTGCATTGGTGCTTCCCGGGCCTGTAGTTACAAGAGCCACTCCTATATTGTTTGTGTACTGTCCATAGGCTTCAGCAGCTATAGCTGCAGCTTGTTCATGAAGACAACAGATATATTTTAAGTCAGAGCATTTTCCTAAAGAATCAACTAAATGCATGCATCCGCCACCGGGTAATAAGAAAACATGCTTTAGGCCTAGTCCAGAAATAAACCGAAATACATAATCTGATAATTTAATCATTTATTATTATGTTATTGGTTTAATGAGCCAATCGGACCAAAAAGTCATTTCCGTCTTTCTGTCTTTATTTTTTATTATCTTTTTGTCAGCATAATATGAGTCTTCGGCAAAATAAGTAGTAGAGATTTCCTCAAAAACCGCCCCATTTTTTGAGCCAAAACCGTGCTTCATTCCTCTTTCAATTATTATCATGTCACCAGACTTATACTCATTCTCTACCCCATTAAGATTCAAGCCGATATCTCCATAAAGAATATGAAAAGTCTCCTCTTTTTTCTTGTGGTAATGTATCGGGTGCCTTTGTCCAGGAAGCATTATTATTATTTTTTTGCAGTATTCTCTATTTATACAATTAATTATTGCGGCACCCCAATTTTCGAAATTATCAATTCCATAATGATGCGATAATTCAAAATCTACCTTATCAGGTAAACTAATTTTACTTTCAATTAGTATGTCTTTTACTTTATTTATAATTTTTAAGACCTTATCTCTTAAATTACAAGCTTGGACATCTAAAAACATGATCGGTTCATTTCTATTTATTTCTTTTTTAGAAATAAATTCTGCATATTTAGATAAATCATTTGCCAGAATCTGGTTTTTAACATTTGGAATTGCCAAAAATATATTTGAAAGATTAACCCTTTCACCTTTTGCAATCGCCCCTTTAGCAAAAACGCCTCTTTTTAATTCCCTTAAATTCTCTATTTCTTTTTCAGTTATATGTCTTGCGTTATCTGAAAAACCGCATATCTTAAATGTTTCTTGTGCGCTTAATAACCACTTTTGTAACTGTTTGGGAGTAGAGGAATATTGATTTAATTTGTAACTTTGAGTTGCAATACCTACATGTCTTTCAAAAACAGAAGCCCCCTTGGCTATGGCTATTTTAATCGGTTCAAGATTATCCGGGTTTTCATGAGCTGAATAACCAACCGGTATATTGGGGTATCTGTTGCGTATAAAATCAATTTGATTAAGTTGTAAGTCTTCTTCAGGCGACGGATAAACGCTTACGCAATGTAAAAGACAAAATACCTTTCTTCTGTGTTCAAGAAAAACAACAACTTTATCCATGTCTTCTAGTGATGCTCCACCTGAAGATAAAATAATCGGTTTATCAGTTTTAACTATCCGTTCAAGCAACAACCAATCATTAAATGAACAGCTTCCAATCTTTATTATATCAAAACCGTGTTTTTCGATTAAATCAACGGAATCTTCATCAAAAGGAGTACAAATAGATATAAAACCTAACTTTTTAATTTCGTCCTTTAATATTTTTAATTTATTTTCCTCAAGCCGCGTTTCTTCAAATCGCTTAACATATTTGATATCCGCTCTTCCCTTAAAATCAGGATGAATAAATGCATCCAAATTTCTATATTGAAGTTTAAAACCGAACTTAAAATTAAACCTTTTGCAAACCTTGCCTATTTCTCTAATAATCCTTATCCCATGCTTTAAATCTCCCATATGATTATTGGCTATCTCAAATATAAATAATTTATTAAAATCGAAAATTGAATTCATAAATACCTCCTAATTATAATTCTATTGTGCCTGTCACGAAACTCGTTCCAGCCTATGATTACACAGATTTTGAAAGGATTACACAGATTTTTCCGATGATGTTTTAATCTGTGTGAGGTCTCCGAAAAACTCTTTTTGAACGCAGATACACGCAGATTACCTGTCTGCCGACAGGCAGACACGCGGATTCACGCAGATTTCATCGACGAGATAATCTGCGCAACATCTTGCGTTACATCTGCGAAAATCTGCGTTTAGAATACTTTTTCAAAGCTCTCTGTGTAATCTGTTTTTTAATCAATGTAATCAAGGCTGGCACTTTTGTGACGCCCTAATAATTCTATTTTCATCCCTGTAAAAAGTCACGATACCAGGCAATCGTCCTTCTTAAGCCATCATCTAAAGTAACCTTGGGCTTCCAATTCAATACCCTTCTGGCTTTGGCCGAGGCTAAGTATTGATACCTTATCTCAAACTTTGCAAGATTTAGGATTTTATAATTTTCTTTTTTGCCAAGTAATTTATATATTCTTTTTACTAGCTCTATTACCGTAATAGGATTTTCATCGCTGAAATTAAACGCCTCTCCATATAATTTAAGTCCATTCATTTTTTTTGCTAAGAGTAGATATCCCAACACTATGTCTTTTATATAAATATAATCTCGTACGAATTTACCATCGCTGCGGATAAGTAGAGTTTGATTCTTTATAATTGACCTGATTGCATCTGGCACAATCCTCGAGAAATTAAAGTCACCTGGACCATAGATATTTCCACAGCGTGTTATACAAACTGGTAAACCATAAGTATGAAAATAAGTATATGCTAATAAATCAGCGCAACTTTTGGATACATCATAGGGATGACAGCCGGTTAGGCTTGAATTTTCGCGATAAGGCAGTTTATTTTTAATCCCGTATGCCTTGTCACTGGAAGCAATGATAATTGCCTTTACTGTGCGCGCCTGTCTTGAGGCCTCTAGAATATTCCAAGTGCCCCTGATATTGGTAGAGAATGCCCCCCGCGGATTGCGCAGCGCCCCTCCTACAAGAGATTTGGCAGCCAGATGAAAAATAAACTCTATCTTATTATCTCTGATAATATCTGATACCAATTTATAGTTTTCCACGCTCCCTTTTATAATATTGAGCTTATCAAAGTCATTATACAAAATGGTGCTCTTTCTGTAGGTCAATATGTCTAAGCCGCATACCCATGCCTTCTGCTCCAATAATGCCTTGGTAAGATGCGAACCCAAAAAGCCCTCATAGCCGGTTATGAGAACACGCTTATTTTTCCAAAATCTATCTGCCATATCTTAATCCTTCCAGAGTTTCCAAGGTGCGGCTTGGTGGCTCCATAAGTCATTTAATATATCTAACTCGCGCTGCGTATCCATACATTGCCAGAACTGCTCGTGTAAATAAACGCAAAGCTCCTTGTCCTTAGCCAATCTCTTTAAGGGCTCCCCCTCCAGATAGCAGTTATCATCACTTTTTAGATAATTAAAAATTTTTCTATTAAATACAAAAAAACCGCCGTTTATAAAGCCCTCCTTTACCTGTGGCTTCTCACTAAACTCTACAGTATTTCCCTCTTTTACTGACAACTCGCCAAACCTCGAAGCTGGATGAACGCCTGTAACTACGCCGATCTTTTTGGATGCCCTATGAAACTCTAATAACTTTTTTATATCAATATTGCCTACTCCGTCTCCATAAGTAACCATAAATGTATCAGAGTCAATGTACCTCTCTATTCTTTTAATACGTGCACCGGTCTGAGCTTGTTTTCCGGTATCTACCAGCGTCACATTCCAGCATTCTTCTAAATGTTCGCTATGAAACTCTATATCTTGGCGACTTCCTAAACGTACAGTAAAATCACTATTCAGTGCCTCATAATTTAAAAAATATTCTTTAATCAATTCTCCTTTATACCCAAGGCATAGAATAAAATCCCTAAATCCGAAGTGCGAATAAATCTTCATGATGTGCCACAAAATCGGCCTGTCACCGATTTCCACCAGAGGCTTTGGCCTAACTTCAGTTTCTTCTCTTAAACGCGTTCCCCTCCCGCCGCACAGTATCACCACTTTCATTTTTGTATCTTTATCCATTTTCCTTCTCCTTGTCTTTTATTCTGGATAGCCCCAAAAATAACCCCATCTGATACCAAAATAGCGTTGCTACTTTCGAATAATAAAGATTTGTCTCCGTAAGCCCATTGATTAGAAAGGCAATTATACCTGCAATTATTCCTAAACTGCAGATTTTAACAAATCGAGAATCGGCAGATTTAAAAAATATAAGCCCTGTCTTAAAAAAGACGAACAAGAGCCACAGAAATATAACCAACCCTATCAATCCGGTCTCGCCGGCCATATGCAGGAAATTATTATGCGCATAATAATTGGCATTACCTGTAAATCCATAGGTTTCTTTAATCTTATATTTTTGATAATTTAGACAATAGGTATTCACACCCACACCTATAAAAGGATGAGCCTTTATCATATTCAGGCTTGTCCTATATATATTCATCCTCTCTTTGTTAAGCAAAACTTCCCAAACAGAATCTGTAGTTTTAACCCAATCTTTGATGTTTTTAGGCAGGATAAAAGGAGTCGCTACTAAGATTATTATTAATAACGCTATAATTAATTTATCCTTCTTAATGATACTCATCAATAGTACTGCAAAGCCAAAACCAAAAATTGCACCTCTTGAAAATGTAAATATAAGCGCATAAATAATTAATGCGCAAACCAAACTCAGAAGTATTTTACGTTTTCCTTTCAAATAATACAGAGTTAAAGCCACACAAACAGGCAAAAATAAAGCCAGATAAGCGGCAAATATATTTGTGTGAGGAAAAGATGCCTTTATGCGCGGCAAATTGATAACAAAATCGTATGGTTTACCACGGAAGAGGTCTTTGCCAAAATATAGCTGGAATAATCCGTCTAGCGATGCCAGGTAAAGGCCTGTGATTAATGCAATAATTATTTTCTTCAAATGTTTCTCGTCCTTTAATTCTTCTGCGATTATCAGAAAGAGAAACCCGTATTTGATAAGTTTTCCGATACCGCCCATGCTGGCGGACAGGTTTACGGAGTTAGCAAATGAAAACAAAGAAATTAAAGTCAGAAACAGATACGGAAGATTTATAGGGGTTTTTACCAGAAAGAATTCCTTATTTGCTATTTTCTTAAGCAGGTAAGCAAAAATAGCAAATCCGATAAGCACATTCACCAGGGCCGAAGAAAAGCTAGAGACAAATGGTATGGCAATAATAGCTAGATAAATAAAATCTGCACAATACAAAGAGGTTTTCTTGTTCAGATTTTTGATATTTTTTTCCATAGCGCCCACAAATACAATTTCAGATACCGAGAACCGTGCTTGAATATCTCGAATTTTGATTCCCCTTCTTTTCTATGCATCCAAGTTGTAGGAATTTCGGTTATTTTATAACCTAAGAAATACGCCTTAAGGGGAATTTCCGCAGAAATTTCGAAACCCGAAGAGATTATATCTATGCTCTCGATGACTTTTTTTCTGTATAGCTTAAAAGAATTCGATATATCCTGCGTCGGGATAGCAGTAAAAAAATGTAAAGATATACCTACGAATCGTGAAAAAAAGGATTTAACCGGCGGTCCTCCCAATTTTCTACCACCCTTTATATATCTTGAACCGCAGACAACATCAAAACCTTCCCGGGATTTTTCATACATTTTATTTATTGTATCGGGGTCATCGCATAAATCAGCCATTACCGGAATTACGATATCCGTCCTGGCGTTCCTGAAACCCGTCTTTAAGGCGTTGGCAAACCCTGGGCTGTCAAGATTCTGCACTAGCCGCAGGTTTTTGAATTCAGCGCTTAATCCCGTTACCGCCTCTGCGGTCTTATCCGTAGAGTGGTCGTCAACCACCACTATCTCATAGCCATACCTTAACCCTTGCTCAAGCGCCCTGATGACCGCGGCAATACTTCCTTCCTCGTTATGCGCGGGGATAATAACGGAAAATTTCATCTAATCATCCTGTAAATATGTATTGTATCGTTCTTAAAAACTAAATCGAATTTATCCCTGTGGCTATCTGCCCATTTGTCTTCAAAAGGAAACTCTATCCCTTTTATCTGGTGTAATGAATAAACAAATAAATAATCGGTATTTCTTTTCCTTAAATTCTCCAGCCAAATGTTATATTCTGCACCAGAGCGATAATTACCTTCTTTTTCTAAATTTTTATGTAGGCTTAAATAATCTTCGCCCCAAGAATAATAGCTATTTTTAAAATAATGTAGCCTTGCCGGTTCTGTTTTATTTACCGATACATAATAAACATTATTTTTGAAATTTGTCCCATACAAAGGAAAAGGAACTGGCCTGCCGACATAAGCAATATTATTGCCACTGGTATTCTCATTAAGCCAAAACCATGCCTTGGTAGCGTCTGGCCAGAAACCGGAATATTTCACCATTTTGTAATAACGCCGGTATTCATTCGTTTTGTAATATTTTTCCGCCACAAGGAAAAGACAAAATA
>JAGUXE010000409.1 GCA_020061995.1 Ignavibacteriales bacterium
ACTCTCAAACAGTGGCTCGTTGCAATATTCATGTCACAGCAAGCATATCAGTTGTTTTGGTTGTTTAAAGAAAATGCTGTTATTATAAGAACTTAGCCAGGAAATCTAAATAAGTAAGAACTCCCAATTCGCTTCTACTGCCTCTTGAACTTGGTTTACCTGTATGAGGGCAAAAAACAATTATGCCATAATTATATTTCTCGTTTTCATTTTTTTGAAACGGTAAATCAGTTTCTTTATCCAATAGAATTCTTTCAATTGAATTGTTTATAAACTCATCCTTTGTTATTGCATTCTGCTCTGCACTTGGCAAATAATCTTCGTAAGTCTTTCCGAGAATTGTAGAATATAATTTTGTGTCATTATATTTTAATAACAATTTGTCTATTCTATTAATCCCATTAATTATTGCTTCAGTTCTTATTTGCTTTCCTTCACCAACTGTTTGTATATTTGGCTGTGTAACACCAGGATTGTGTGGAACAATTATGTTATGAATTTGATAATTGATTTCATCACGTACAGTATTCTCATAACGAATAATTGAATTGCCATCATTTCGACTTATTTTCAACTCTCTTTCAATATCAGCTAAAACATCAAAGGATGCTGTTGCAGTCAAACCGAAAATAGGAATATCAGTTTTATTAAATGTTTTACAATATGCGATTGCATTCTCTCCTAAATTCAAATATGGAGTTCTGAAATCGTGCCCCCATTCAGAAACACAATGCGCTTCATCAATCACGCAATAAGAAAAGAAATAACCTTTATCATTTGTCTTGTCAAGTGCCTCTCTAAATTCTTGAATAACTAATCTTTCGGGGGAACAAAAAAGAAATTGAGTTTTTCCATATGGTAAAACTTTATCTTGAACAAAAACTTTTTCTTCTCTTGTTAGGATAGAATTTAAAAAGTCACATTTATCAATACCAATGTCAATAAGCCCTTCATACTGGTCAACCATTAGAGAACGAATAGGGTCAATTATGATTGTAATACCTGGCTGCAGCAAAGCTGCTAACTGATAAGTCAAGGATTTACCACCACCTGTTGGCAACAAACCAATAACAGTTTCATTCTTTAATGCTCTGTTTAAAATTGGAAGTTGTCCTTTCCTGAACTTCTCTTTTTGAAAAATGTTTTGCAAAAAATATTCAATATATGGTATGGCTTCTGCAATCTCTTTATGCTGTTCGTTTCCAACTTCCGTGGTTAAATCTCTGTAATCAATTTTGCTTGAGCAATAGACTTCATTTCGGCAGTCGTGTTCTGTAAAATGTGAACTACGAATTATAACAGCGTTTGATAAACCTTGTAAGTCATTATCTGCTTGAAAAACTCCCGTACGCCATAGAGTAGCAATATCAACTACCAAATCATATTCAGCAACAACAATATTTTCACTATTAAACTTGCAACCGAAAGGTTGCAATTCTTGATTGAAAAAATTTGCGTCAGCAAATATTGTGACTTCAATTTTTGGAATTATTGTTTGCTTATTTTCAAGCCCTATCAAATTAGCGTAGAGCAAATTCAAATTTTCAACTGCAATGTAACCGCATGGAATGTCTCTTTCAAGAATGGCAACGTTAACTTGGGTTTTGTTTGCTAATTTTAGTTCTTCGAAGTTTACAATTAAGAACTGATTGATAACTTTCTGCAATCTTGCAATTGCAACTGGTGCTAAAACATAGGTTTGAAGTTTCTTTATTTCTTCAAAATCTTTATGAATCAAACTGTCAACTATTTTGAAGTAGTCATTTTGTGATAACGTTTCAATAAGGTTTGTTGTATCTTTTCTAGTGTTATCTTCTGTAATTCTTCTGGTTGTGTGTCCAAAATTTGCGGTTTCATAATCCCTGATGTCATCAATTAGAGTGTTGTGGTATCGTTTACCGTCAACTTCAATTATTACGACACTACGTTGTTTTATTTCTTTTTCTTTCTGATAAACAGTTGTCTTTTTTACTTCTTTGAAGTATGGTGCTTCAAAAGAAAAGTCAACTCTACCAGCATCACCTCCATTATTTGTTAGCGTTCTTTTCTCTCTTTGGTGCTGAAAGAATTGAGTGAGATATTTTTTGTTTTGCGGAATGTAGTTTTTGAGAAATGCTCTTTCAAAATTACTTCCTAAATCCTCACTGTATAACTCTGAAATATTATTTCTTGTGTCAACCAAGTGCAAAGCAGAATAAAAATCTATCGTTGCAAGTCCTGTTGATAATGATTTGAGTTTTACCGAAATGTCTTTGCTGCAAATTGTAGGGTTACCTCTTGTGATGATATTGTTTGCTACTGCTAAAATCGAATTAATAGAAGTTGGGTTGTCAAGGTCAATATCAGTTAAAGTGTCAAAGGCTGAAATTGATTCAAGCAAGCCAAGAACTTTATACTTGAACTCATTTCCCTCTCGCAAATTGGAAATACTGTCAAATACATTTTTATCAAGAAAGCTTGCTTTATATTGTCGTTTCATTTACAATTAATAGTTTATGGCCAGTAGTGCGGTTGGGCAAAAGCAAATGTGCTGCATTAGGTTGGCTTTGAGCGTGGGGATGCAGCTCATTTGATTTTGCTGAAGCGTTGGTATTTTGTCTTTCATTTTTCTGTTCGTTATCTGACGGTCGTGTCGTTTTTTAGGGTTGCACACAACGGCTGAGTGTAGCAGCAGTAAGGGATTTCGGGCTACTTTCCTGTCAAGCTACACCGAATTTTGAGCGGGGCAGAATGCTTGATAAACCACTGAACCCCTTATTGCTGCTACACTTTGTTACCAACTGTAATTCTTTCATCAAAAATTCATTGTTAATTGTCCATCGTCTAACTTATCATTCTTTTTCTTTTTACGACTGGTTTTTGTTTTAGATTTTGCCTTACTCTCGGTTTGCTTTGTTTTTTCTGACAATTTTGACTTTGAAACGGGTTTTACAGGTGGTTGAGAAAATGTCAGAGTAGCAATTTCAGGATATTTTTTATCTATGAACTTTTTAACCAACCCTGCATGTGACAATGGTTTTTTAATATTCTCGATATCACAATTTGTTTCATAGTCAAGTAAGATTAAATCGGTTCTTTTTGCTATTTCAACAAGTAGGTCAATCTCTTTCGTCGTCAAATTTTGCAAAACCCAAGCGTAAGTAGGCAAATAAATTTGCTTTCTTGCTGTTAAATAGTCAAGTAATTCCTGCCCAAAGATTCCTTTTCTGTGTCCCAAAGGCTTTCCAAACTTGCGAACTGTCCGTTTAATTCCTTTCATGTCCGCAATTTCAAATTTAGAAGTGTCTATATCTTCAAGTTCAAAAACCTTTAATCCTTGCCAAATTCCTTCTACAGATTTTGCAAAATAATTTTGAGAAAATGGAACTGGAATATTTCCATGAGGATAAAATGGACTCAATTTCACATAAGGGAAATCTCCTTTTGACGTAACATCTATGACTTCGGCGATTGGGTACAATTTCGCCAATGTTTTTAAAGATTTCTTTTTATTCTCAACGTAAATCATACGCGGTCAATGTTTTTTATAAACTCAATAGGAATTTTCTCTAAAATTAATACTTCTGCTTGGAAATAAGGTTTATCAGAATCATCTAAATCAAAATGCTTGTTAAGTTTCACAATGTCAAATCTAATTTTCTTAAAATCATTTATTTCTGAAGGCTAAGGTCTAATAATAACAGCAAATTGTTTATATTTGCTTCATGAAACAAATCACAGAAATCAAGGCAACCTTTAAGAGTTTGCCAGTATCGA
>JAGUXE010000111.1 GCA_020061995.1 Ignavibacteriales bacterium
AGGGAAATACTCATACAGATTAATCCAGACCGACTTTGACGGAAAGACAAACTACAGCAGAGAAATAGAAGTAGATGTAACTAATCCGAGAGAATATGCTCTTTACCAAAACTATCCGAACCCGTTTAACCCGACAACTGTGATAAGTTATTCATTACCGGAGAAATCAGAAGTAACGATAAGAATCTACAGTTCATTGGGCGAATATATCGGAATGATAGAACAAGGGACAAAGGAAGCCGGATATTACCGAATCGATTTTGATGGTAAACAGCTTACAAGCGGAACTTACATCTATCAGTTACGAGCTACCGGAACAAACAACACATTTACTGATACAAAGAAGATGTTGTTTATTAAGTAAAATTAAGTTGATAATTAGTCACTTCATTAAACCCGAACCTTTAACCCGGTTCGGGTTTTTTGTTATTATGAAGTAAGTTTCGAATTAAGTATTAGCTCCCTCTTTTTTAATGAGTGGAGTAATATTCTCAAATATTTTTTTTGCTTTGCATGAGTAAGATGTTAAGATCTTGTGTCAACTTTTCAGTGTAAATGTCGAGCTGCAATGTTGGGGAATATTTTCTTTAATTATAAATAAAAAAAATCATGTCGTTAAAACTTAAGTTATCAGGAATCGAAAATGAGTTTTACTTTTGTCCCGACATTTTTTTGACTGGTTATATTGATATCTATTTTATTCAAGTCACAATACTTTTTGGTTAATGCGAGTCCCAATCCATTCCCCTCAAAGGTACGCCCATATCCCCCCTCTTCTTGAATAAATGGTTCATATAGATAGGGGAAATAAGATTCACTGATACCTATCCCGGTATCTTCGATTTCAATTGCCGTTAGTCCATTGATTTTAATCAGATTAATAATAATCTCTCCCTCTTCTGTATAAGTATAAGCATTATCAACAATATTATTAAGTATCTGAAATGTTGAATTTCTATCCAGCTTCACTGGAAAATGGGAATCTTCAAAACTCACATTAAATCTTAATCCCTTCGAGAGTATTTTTGATTTATAGTTCATTACAACTTGATTTAAAACATCTTTAAGATCAAAATTTTCTTTTTTATAATTGTAGGATCCAGAGGTTAGCTCTGCCATTTTAAGAATGGATTCGACGGTTTTAATTAATCTTGAAGAGGAAATCTTAATTTCTGCAAATCTCTCACGCAACTCCGGATAAAGGTTCGCCTCCTCACTGAACAACATCGAAAACTGTCCAAGAATTCCGGTAAGAGGAGTACGAATTTCGTGAGTCATTTGCGCAAGAAATTCTGATTTTAATCTATCCGATCTCTCAGCATTCTCTTTTGCTATAATCGATTCACTTTCGGCACGTCTTCTTTCTGCAATTTCAGTCAGTAAATCCTTGGTTCGTTCATCTACCACTTTTTCAAGATGAAGCTGGTATTCTTCAAGTTTTGCTTCATTTATTCTCAATTCCTTTTCGACTTTCTCACGCATCTGAATGTTCTTTTGGAGTAGAATATTATCTTTACGCTTTTTCTGGAAAGTGATTACAATAAAGACTAACATACCGCTTAACAATATCAAGAAACCCACAAGTGCTGCAAGTACAATCTCATTATATTGATTTTCCTTACTTAATATTTCTACTTGTTTTTCTTTTATAATCAGATGCTGTTTAACCTCAAGTTCCTCAATTTGTTTTTTTGTTGAAGCAGCAAATATTGAATCTTTCAGCTCGCTCGCTTTTATATATGTTTCTAATGCAGATCTATAATCATTCGCTGCTTCATAACTACTTGCTAATTGAAATAAATAATTTTTCTGCTCATCCAGTACTCCGAGTTGATCAAATTTTTCTACTGCTGATTTAAAGTAGGAAATTGAATTGTCAAGTAATCTGTCTCTTTCAGCAGTGCTCTTTATTTTCCCTTCATCAAGCGCCATTTTATAATTTAGTATTCCCAGGCTCCCATATTGATAAGCTACACCATATTCATCCTTTAACTGTTGAGCAATTGAAAGGGCTTCATTGATTGCTGATTCTGCTTTTGAATAGTTCTTCAAACTTATATAAACCAAACCTAGATTACCGAGGTTAGTATAATAATTGAGTTGATCATTCATTTCTTTAAATATTTGGATTGCTTGAGCATAATACTTAAGAGCTTTTGTGTAATCTCTCTGTTTTTCATAGATTATAGCAAGATTTCCATACTGAATTGCCGACTCTACCTTTGCACCTACTTTTTCGGTGTAGTTAAGTGCAGTAGTAAAACTTGCAAGAGCTTTATCATATTCATTCAGTGTACCGTATAAAATTCCCATGTGACCTGAGATTTTGGCTACACCATTTTTGTCATTTATGCTTTCATAAATTAACAGGGCATCATTAAAGTTCTCTAAAGATTTTGAAAAATTGGAAATATTAAAGTATGATATTCCAAGTTTGCGATAGGTATCTGCTAAACCACTCTGATTATTTTCCAATCGAAATATGTTTAATGCACGCTGGTGTTTTTCTATAGAACCGGAAATATCCCCCTTAAATCTCATTGACTCACCAATGTTATTTAGGGCAACCCCTTGTTCATTTTTCAAATTTAACTTTGAAGCTAAAGAAAAAGCAGAATCTCCAAACAGAATTCCTTTTTCAAAATCGATTACAGCATAATTCCATGAAATCGCATTTAATAGACGAACTCTTTCGGCATTATTCTTTTCGTTATTTAAACTGTCGATGAGGATCTTTAAAGTCGGATTCTCTAAAAGAGGTGAATCAGATTGGACACGTCCAAAAATCTGAACAAAATTCAGAGACAAAATAAGCAACCAGAAGATGGTTTTTAATAATTTATGAAATGAATGAAACATTTAGCTTTCTTTATTACTTCTCTAATCTTTTATATTATCGGAATTTTTCTGACAATGTTTATAGATTACACCCTCTTTGTCAACTCTTTTCGATTATAATTCAGTTTCCAAATTATTTTTATTTATACATTATTCACAATTTAACAAAGAAATTGAATTAACAAAAAAAGCTCAGTTGTTTTTTCGACACCTGAGCTTTAATAATCAACGTAAAATAGAAAGGTTACGTCAATTTGAATTCGGCTTTAAGATTTTCAACTGCCACTATCAACCTATCAGAATCCGTTCTTGCCAACATCCGATACAAGCTGCCGGAATAAACAACACACTCACTGATACGAAGAAGATGTTATTTATAAAGTAACAATCTCTCCATCAAAACTGTATTTAAGCCCGAACTTATTTGCTCGGGCTTTTTTGTTGGAGAAGTTTATGTCACCCCTTCGGGGTTCTGGTTGTTGGATGTGTCCGATTTTGTTACAATCATTTCACCCCTTCGGGGTTTATCAATCCTATTTTGATATTCGTATTAAGACAGCGTTAATCCATATTGGGCTTAAATTTTCAATTAACATTTCAATTGCAAAAATATTTTTTCATATCGATGCAACTAATCCCGAAGGGATGACATGATTATAGAATTTGTTAACCCAAAAACCACCACCAAACCCCGAAGGGGTGATATAAACATCATTATAAATCGAAGAATAATTTATAATTTTTCTTGGCTAAAAACCGGATACGTAATAGCCCTAATAAATGAATTTTTGTTATCTTAAATCTTTAATTTTTCGAATATCCGAAAAGGAAAAATGTTTTACTCTTAATCTACATAATCTGAAACTCCATAACATCAAAATAAATTTCTAGGTAAAAATATGTCGGGAACTTTTTCACAATTGTATATACATATAGTTTTTGCTGTGAAGGGAAGAGAAAACCTGATTTCTAATTTATGGAAAGATGAACTCCATAAATATATTGTTGGTATCATCACGGGAAAGGATCAGAAATCTATAATAGTCAACGGAATGCCCGATCATATCCATGCATTCGTTGGATTAAAGGCTGCTATGAGAATTTCGGATCTTGTAAGAGATATAAAAAACAATTCGTCAAAATTTATTAATGACAATAAATGGATAAGAGGAAAGTTCGCCTGGCAGGAAGGATATGGGGTATTTAGTTATTCTCACTCTCAAATTGAGAATGTTTATAATTATATTTTGAATCAAGAGGAGCATCACAAAAAAAGAAGCTTTAAAGAAGAATATCTTGAATTGCTAAAAAAATTCGAGATAGAATATAATCAGAAATATCTGTTTGACTGGATAGAATAATTATGCCACCCCTTCGGGGTTCTGGTTGTTGGTCATCTTCGATTTTGTTACAATCATTTCACCCCTTCGGGGTTATTCAATCCTATTTTGATATTTGGATTAATGAAGCGTTGGTTCATATTGTTTTTTTTATCGACATTTTTATTACAGAATAGAAATATCTCATATCAATGCCATTAATCCCGTGGGGATGATATGTTTATAGAAATTGGTAACCTAAAAACGAAGACAAAACCCCGTCGGGGTGATATGATGTTTTTGTTAAATCAATCTTAATGATGATTTTTTATGTCACCCCTACGGGGTTCTGGTTGTTGGTTGTGTCCGGTTATATTACAATCATTTCACCCCTTCGGGGTTTATCAATTCCATTTTGATATTTGCATTAAGACAGCGATAATTCATATTGGATTTATCTTTTTAATTAACATTTTAATTGCAAAAATAATTGTTTCATATTGATGCAATTAATCCCGAAGGGATGACATGATTATAGAATAGGTAAATCTAAAAACACAACAAAACCCCGAAGGGGTGATATAATGTTTTTTGGGTTTTGAATTGTTGTGATGTTTATGTCACCCCTTCGGGGTTATGGTTGTTGGATGTGTTCGGTTATGTGACAATCATTTCACCCCTTCGGGGTTTATTAAATCCTATTCCACGGCTGTCGAGAACCACTTCTCGACAGAGGAAGCAGTAAAACTAAAATTTACATAATCAGCGAAGGGTTTGAAACGAGGTCAGCAAAAACATCCGCAAAGTTTTTAAAGTCTACTTGTCTTTTTTTTTGATTTTGTATATTTGGAAGGCACACATAATAATCTTTGCATTTTTATATTAACTCAATAGGCAATTATGTCCTTAAACTTGATAACTAAACTGTTAGTTTTATTATTACTCTCGTTACTCTTTACTGCGGTGAGTTGTAATAAGCCGACAGAGCCTAATGAACAACCTATTAACTATCCAAATAAAATTACTGTTTCAGATATTTATTGCACAGAACTTTGGCTTAATGTTAATACAAATGATAATAACCTCCTTAACGATACACTAATACTTAGAACTGAAAGTGAAATCTTACTTGAGTTCTTAACTGCATCTCCTCAAAAAGAGATTTATATAGATAGCTTATCCCCCGGC
>JAGUXE010000289.1 GCA_020061995.1 Ignavibacteriales bacterium
ATCCAGAATTCAAGTCCATGTTTGGAAAATCGAATCCGCTGTTTCTCGGATTTGTAAAGACTTGTTTGGAGAACTAGTTTCTATGTTTGCTTTTAACATTCCACACATCATTTTATTCAGTTGTATTTAGAATGAAATTTATCTTTATAAATATTTTTATTTTACGTTGTTATGCGTACATCTATAAATTTACATCAAACCTAATAAAAATATATCTAGAAAAAGCAAGAATTTTACCATTTTATCTTGTTTGGATTGAACTCCTTGCCACAAAAGCCGCAGAAAATAAGTTCGCCGTGCTTGACGAGACGCCCCGCTCTACAGCTATAACAATGTTTTATTCTCTTCATATTCCACACCCCAAATACGACCATTCAGACCTATATTCTTAGGTCATCCCTTTATAAATACTTTGTTAATCCATGTTGGCTATATCTTAAAATATAGCTTTTAGAACATATATTACTATCTAAAAATAGTAACATATTTTTGTACATTAAAGGATTAAATCATATCAAAAAATGAAAAATATTTCAAAAATTGGGGATACGAACCTTTAAATAATTTATTGTGTGAGAAGCATACATATCTCTTCAAAGAGGTGAAAAGAATGGAAAGATTACTAGCGTATGATGAAGACGAGGAAACAGATTGGGACGAGGATGATGAAGAAGAGGAAGAAGAAACAGAAGAAGAAAACGAAGATTACGAATAATAAAATTTTGTAATTTTTTATTTTTATTTTAGGTTTTATTTTTATTATTAACTATAAATTTTATCGGCTTTGTAGAAAACTTTAAGAAATGATATCGTTAAAATATACCTTTAAAAACTTTTCCATTTTTTTCTATTTATGCACATAGAGATATTTGAGATAAAAGGGTATGAAATAGATACAGAACTGGACATGCTCATACTTGATGTTCATAAAAAGAACGATGGCATTCAGATGAAAAAGATAGACGTCCTCGACAAAAATGCAATAAAAAAACACAAGGACATCATCGATATCCTGAAAAAGGGTGGTTTGGAATCGTTGCCGATAATAAAGGTTGACGGCAAGATTACAACCAAGGAAAAATTTGAGAAATTGATGCAAAGGATGCTTTAAACCAAAAACTTTATATACTACTTCTTAGTAAATAATTATAGTGATAACATGAAAAAGAAATTAAAAAAATTCCATATAAATCTTGTACCTTATAAAAGTACTCTAAATAGTGTAAGTGATGGAGAGCTTATACAAATAGAAGAGGGGGAAAGCATAGCTGCTTCTAAATATCATGCTCTTACAATGTTTTTGCATAGAGAAGAGGGTGAATATAAAAACGATGCTTTGGTACTTTATTATGATATAATTCCAAACATAGATGATTATGTCACAGAAATAGGGGAAACAGAAGGAATTAAAGAAATGCCGATAGATAAAGAAACCAAGATGTATATGATTGCAATGGTGCGTACAAATGAACGTATTCAGGATTATAAAAACGTGGGAAAAAAGGTTGAAAGAAAAAATATTTTTTATAGATGTTTGAAAGAGGCAAAAAATCTACCAGATAGTTATTTAGAACAGCAATTTTTAAGATGGTACAATCCAGACGGTTCTCCAAAAAGAACAATTCCTGAGCAGAGGAAACTAATCTAATTTTAAATAATTTTATGCGTATGTTTTTGTATGCCTGAGGGATTTCAATACAGAAGAGCACCTGCTCTTCTGAGGAAAATAAATGAGATAAATCCAGAAAGCGATATCCGCGTCCGTATTCTTGGAAAGGTTATTGACAAGTCTGATGGAGCAATCATTGTTGATGATGGTTCAGGCAAGATTGAGATAATTACCGAGGACATTCAAGCTGATGTAAATGATATTGTGCGCATTTTTGCAAGGGTTCTTCCATTAGAGGAGGGATTTGAGCTTCGTGCGGAGCTAATTCAGCATATGAATGCGTTGGATTTAAATCTGTATAGGAAGATTATGTATTAATTAAATGAGGTGTGGTTATGTTCGAGGCAAAGATTGATGATATCGATTTGCTACGCGATAGCATTGGAACAGTTTCCGAGCTCATCAACGAGACAGAATTAAATATATCAGAAGCTGGGATAAGGATGGTTGCTGCTGACCGTGCTGTTGTGGTTGTTGTTGATTTCTTTTTATCGCGGAATGCATTCAAGGAATACAAAAATGACAGGGATACCAAGATAGGGATAAACTTGCTAAACCTTTTGCATATTCTGCGTAGGGCAACACCAAATGATGCATTAAACATAAAACTCATTGATAATAAACTAGAGATCATATTAAGTGGAGAGTCTACAAGGAGATTTGTCTTACCTTTAATTGATATTTCTCGTGAGGACACGCCTCCTCTGGAAAAATTTGAATTCTCAACCAATTTAAAAGTGAATACAGAGATTCTAAGCAATGGATTTGATGATGCTGACCTCATAACAGATTCTGTTGTTTTCACAGTCAGAAAAGACCAATTGATGCTTAGAGCAGAGAGCGATTCATCTTCCACACAATTAGAACTGAGCCCGGGGACAGAATGGCTTAAAATCATAGACATTGGTGAGCCTGTGCGTGCGCGGTATTCG
>JAGUXE010000097.1 GCA_020061995.1 Ignavibacteriales bacterium
ATCGACATCATCCGGGGTTAAATCTCCAAGGAAAATTTCAGCATTGATGTTGTAATGTTTTCCTACGAATACATCTTTGATTTTTGTATCGTTTACTGAAGTTACTTTAATTTGATGCCAGTTATTATTAACATGGTTTTTCCAGCTAGCAATTTCTTTTGCCAAAGCCCAATCCTTGCTTCTTAATGCTTCACGTTTTTTCCAAGAGGATTCATAAAACTTTTCATAATATTCTCGTACCATTCTACTTGTACTGAAAAATGGGGTTAAAGTTTTCATAGAGGATTTCATCATTGAAATCCATTTTCGTGGGAGTTTGTCATCATCGCGATTATAGAAAGAAGGAATAATTTCTTTTTCAAGAGTGTTATATAATTGCCGAGCTTCTACTTCATCCTGATAATCAAGATCTACATACTCTTCACCATTACCTATTTTCCACCCGACTTTGGGAGAGAAGCCTTCATCCCACCAACCATCGAGGACACTAAAATTTAGACCGCCATTCGCAATTACCTTCATTCCTGAAGTTCCACTTGCCTCTAATGGACGACGAGGATTATTTAACCAGATGTCACAACCCTCAACTAAATAACGGGCAACATTCATGTCATAGTTTTCAATGAATACAACTTTTCGTTTAAATTGTTCTTCATTTGTCATTTGAAAAACTTCCTGGATGAAACTCTTCCCTTCATCATCCTGTGGATGTGCTTTACCCGCAATAATTATTTGAACCGGTAATTCAGGATTATTTAAAATAACTGAAAGTCTCTCTATATCTCTGAAAATAAGCGTTGCTCTCTTATATGTAGCGAATCTCCGTGCGAAACCTATTGTAAGTACATTGGGATTAAGTACTTCAGATGCATGTTGTAATTCTTGTAAACTTCCACCACGTGATTTCACTTGTGCAATAAGCCTCCGACGTGCAAACGCAACTAATCGTTCTCTTCTTCTTTCGTGAGTTCTCCACAATTCTTCATCCGGAATTTTATCAACTAGATTCCATATTTCATTATTAGCTGGATTATGAATCCAGCTCTCACCAAGATACTGTTTGAATAAATCTTCCATTTCTTTTGAGAGATGCGAACGAGTGTGAACACCATTTGTTATATAGTCAATAGGTATCTCATTGAACGGAATATTTCTGAATCCGGAAGCCCACATTTTTCTTGAAACAACGCTGTGGAGTTTGCTTACACCGTTTATAAATCCGGCTGTATTCATTGCAAGATGCGCCATGTTAAATACTGTTGGGGCATTATCTTTTATTATTGTTCCCAGAGAATAAAATTCTCTATCAGTAATGCCGAGTTCTTCCCTATAATATTTTCCAAAATATTTTTCGACAAGTTCAATTCCAAAGACATCAATACCCGCAGGAACAGGTGTATGGGTTGTAAATATATTTGAATAAAACCCGACTTGCATTGCTTCATGAAAAGAGAGCCCGAATGTTTTGATTAAAGTTCTCATTCGTTCCAATGAAAGGAAAGCTGAATGTCCTTCATTCATATGGCAAATAACATTTTTTATACCCAATTCTTGTGCCGTCCGAATTCCACCTATTCCGAGGACTATTTCCTGTTGAATACGTGTTTCACTATTACCGCCGTATAGGGACTCAGTAATTTTTCTATCGTTAGGATTATTTTCTTGAACATTTGTGTCAAGCAAATATAGGGGATTTCGACCTATTTGGATTTTCCAAACTTGAAAAAAAACTTCTCTTCCGGGGAAAGAGACTGATAGCATTAACGGTGTGTTATCAGAATTCAAAACAAGTTTCATCGGTAGATTTTCGAAATCATTTATCTCATACCGCTCTTGTTGCCAACCATCCGATGTTAAATATTGTTGAAAATAACCTTCTTTATATAGAAGTCCCATTCCAATTAAGGGAATTCCCAAATCACTCGCAGATTTTAAGTGATCACCTGCAAGTACACCTAATCCACCAGAGTAAGTTTGCAAAGATTCAGTTAAACCAAACTCAGCAGAAAAATAAAGAACACTAAAATTTTTTACTTTACCATTATTTTTTTGATACCATGTTTGTTCAGTCAAATAAACTTGAAGATTATTATAGGCTCTATTCAAGTGTGAAACAAAACCATCATCTGTGGCAACTTCTTCCAATCTTTCCTGACTAACCATTCCTAGCATTCTAACCGGGTTGTGATGAGTGGTTTCCCATAACTCCTTATCTAATCTTCTAAAAAGTGTTTGTGTATCTTGATTCCAACTCCAATGTATATTATAAGCTAATTCTCTAAGTTTCTCCAACTTTTCAGGTAGTGAAGGAATTACTTGATATGTTCCCAAAAATTTGATCATTAATTCTCCGATTGATAATAAAAAATTCCTAAATCAGTTTAGTAATATAATGAAAGTAGAAATTTATATGAACTTTTTGTAAATATTTGATAAAAAGTATGCAATAACTTTTCTTGAGTTCAATAAAAAAAACGGTCACAATCTATTTTAAATCATGACCGCTTTGTTGAATTATTTTTAACTATAATTCTATCTGATCAGAATCATCTTCTTAATTGAAGAATAATTCCCTGCGGATAATCGATAGAAATATACACCACTTGAAAGATTTTGAGCATTAAACTGAATACTATAGTAACCTGCAACCTTTGATTCATTTGCAAGGGTAGTGACCTCATTCCCTAAAATGTCATAGACAATCAATGTTACCATCTCACCGACAACGGATTTAGGCACAGCAAAACTAATCAATGTTGTGGGATTAAAAGGATTTGGGAAGTTTTGCGAAAGTGAAAACTCCATTGGGAGTATCGAGTTTTCGTTGGTTGATGTAGTCCCTATGAAATAAACTGAATTGCTGCTATCAGATTGAGTTAAAGAATTTTTAGCAAAAACACGATATTCAGTTCCCGCGTTTAAATCATAATTTTGGTCGGTATAAGTCGTTATATTTGCATTCACTGAATCGTAGGCAGAAAAAATTGAATTACCAACTCTCTTCAGAATTATAAATTTTGTTTCTACGGTCGACTTGTCTACCCAATTAATGACTGCCTTATCATTAATAACTGTTCCAGTAAGAGAATCAGGAGTAAATATTTTTGTTATAAAATTCCTTGGCGTACTTGAAGGGCCGACTCCACTTGCATTTTGAGCACTAACTCGCCAATAAAATCGTCTTCCATCCCCTAAAGAGTCAATAAATTTTGTAGTGTCTGTAATTGAAGAATCTGTTAAAACAAGACTTGTATAAATTGCATTATTTGATACTTGAAGAATATAACTCGAAGCATATTCGACATTATTCCAAACTAAATTTATATCAGTAGATGGAATAACCTGAGCAAGTTCAGGATACACAGTTTGTGGTGCGACAGGAATAGAAATATTTGTTATGAAATGTCGAATAGCAGACCAATTACCATTTGAGGAAGAATTTCGACCACGTACTCTCCAATACAAAGTTTCACTACTCGGTAATTGAGTTAGTGTATATGCCGCTGATTCCAAAGAATCAATTGCTCTAAAAATATTCGTAAAATTAGAATCGTAAGCAATTTCAAGAGAATAAGAATGAGCTAAATCAGAGACACTCCATTCTAATCTTAAAGGAGGTAAAAAACCGGTTGCTCCATTTGAAGGATTCAGCAGGTTAACCACACTTGGAGAAGGTAATTCAATTCCACTAATCACTAATCCATATTTTTGAGGATCAATCGATGAGTTTGGTTTATGTCTTACCTTTATTAAATAATTCCCTGCAATAGGATTTTCGATTAAAACTTGTTCCGTATTATCACGAATATTATCACCTCTTGTTGCAGCTGCTGAAGGGTTTGCCGGATCTAAAACCCATGCACGATGTTCAATCATATTTGGATCAACAAGACTCAAATCAAGGTCGTTTACTAACATAATTGTTGTAGGATCTAAGGAATTTGCAGTTGGAGTTCCTGCAACATCGAACCAAGAGATTGTTGCTTTAAGAGATTGTTTCCCATCACTTACTACTTGATATTCGTTTGTGATTCCCTGGTTAATGGAAAGATCTTTTAACAATTTATTCCCACCTAAAACGGCATCAAATGACATCAATTGAACAGCTTTAAATGTATTTAACAAACCCCATCCAAATATATAATCGGGTCCTGTTGATGAACCGGCTTCATCCGCAGTATGTAATAAAAGAGATTTTAATAGATATCCTTTTAGCGGATTACCAGTTCCATGAAGATTTTGTTGATGTTGAAGTAATAAGCCAATCGAGCCTGAAACATTCGGAGTAGACATTGAAGTGCCACTTAATGAAGCATATGCAGTATTTGAACTATTTGAAGATGAATTTAATCCGACACCATTCGCTACCAAGTCAGGTTTAATTCTTCCATCGTCTGTAGGTCCCCAATTACTAAAAGAAGACATTACAACACTTGACGGACCATTATAGCCGAATTGAACATCATTTACCGCTCCAATCGTTAGACTATTTTTAGCAATTCCCCGAGGATCATTGATGCAGTCATAACCAAGAATCCCTCCATCTCTTTCTCTGATAGTCGTAGATTGTTGCCAAATTCCATTAACCATAACCCAATGGGTTACAGATCCTGACGGGCCATCACCACGGTCATTGCCAGAACTTTTTGCAACAACCAGGTTTTCAGCATTCTTGATCATATTATCCCATGCAGCAGACGTTGAGTTATAAAAACCAAATTTCCAATCTTTATTTTCACTTATGGTGGGATCTCCGAGCCAAGCCCAAAGACCATCACCTCTGTAGTCAGATCGCCAACCTAAAACAGCACCATAAGAATGACCAGATACTTTTATCCCATTTGCTGCTGCTGCTGATATTTCACTTAGATCGTTAGACGAATTATAACCACTAATTGAGGCTTGATAAGACATTCCCTTCGCAGAAGATGTTATACCGGTAGCGATCATAGTACCCGCAACATGTGTCGCATGCTCTGTTACGGTTGAACTTCCATCCAATATTGTTATACGACCATTAAACTCCTGGTGAGTAATTCTCGGAATACCACCTGCCTCCCATAAACCGAGTAGTTGACCACTTCCTGATAGACCATAAATTTCAATTCCCCCCTGCTCCCAAACTTTGTCTGTTGAAACAGAACGAGCAGCGATCAAGTTATCTGTTGCATCGTAAAGCAATCTTCCATTTTCATGTCCGGCCAGAACCATGATGCTCCCATCAAAGTTCGTATAAATTAATGGCATATTTTGATTTGCTGCTATAACTTGAGCTTCTGAGTAATTTGCTTTAAATATTGCATCTTGCTCCACTGAAAATGTCCGTAACCATTCTTTCTGCTGATCAGTCTGTCCGAAAATTGAATAAAAGGAGGATAGGAAAAGAAAACACCCTAGCAGAATAAACATTTTTTTCATTTGATTTTCTCCTGAACTTAATTGATATAACTTATTATTTTATTAATACTTACAAAGCTCTTTATTATTTCAATAAAGTCATTTTCTTTATAATTTGATCATTTTGCCCTTGAGGGTTAGAAGTTAAAACTTTATAAAAATAAATACCGGAACCAACTTCCTTATTAAATTCATCTTTACCGTTCCATGGAATAGAATGAGAACCTTTATCAATCGATTTATCAACAATAACTTTAACTTGCTCACCTAAAGAGTTGTATATTAATACCTTAACATTGGATGCTTGACTGATGTAAAAACTGATGTTCGTTGTCGAGTTGAATGGATTGGGGAAATTCTGAAATAATTCAAAATGCCCAGGATTATTCTCATTCAAATTTTTGGATTTTAGCACCTCTGCTCCCGAATAAGAAATGGAGACAATATTTGGTTCACTAGTCTGACCAATTAAACTGGCAACACCCGAATTTATGTCAACTTTGAACAAATCAGTAATTTGATTTGCTCCCAATTTAACACCATATAGATTTCCGCTCCAATCAAATTCTAAATCAGAAGTTAGAGTTCCTAAAGTTGTTGATCCGACGAGTGATGTATCGCCTGTAATTAAATTAATTTTTATGATTTTGTCTCTCCCGGCACCTACCGCTTTATATACTGCCCCCCAAAGGTCATTTTTTCGTAAATCAAATGTTATCGCATTTAGGGGTGAAGTCGATTGAATTGTATCTAATATCTCACCATTAAAAGGATTTAATTTAATTATTTTGCCTCCTCTATCAGATACGAATATATATCCTGTAGAATCAAAAGTAATTGAATTACCTGAAAAGTCGACAATCTCAAATAATTTATAGGCTCCACCATTTTCAGAATTTAGTCTATAGAATTGAGTCTTTCCAACTGAAGAACGAATTCCAAATAGTATTTTTGATTTCGGATTAATCGCAATACTTTGGAAAGTGTTATAACCACTACCACCAATAAGAGTAGATGTTCCGTCTTCCTTATTTATTTCTAGTAAATTTCCGTTTCCGGTAATTCCAAAAAGTTTTTGAAGTGGTGCTGGGGGCATCGAAAATGCTTGAGCTTTAACTTTTATACCAAAAAAAGTTGGGTCATTACTGATCAACGGAATGGTATCAACCACTTGTTGATGAATTTGAGGAGAATAGGTGAAATATAAAGCAAGTGTATCGTATGAATTCAAAATGATTGGTAATTGAATTGCTGATGCAAGTGTGAAGCCATTATGATTTTGAGCAATAGAATTAATAGTGACGGTATTCGTTCCAAAATTTTGTAGCACAACTTTTTGTGGAGCAGTTGTAGTATTAACTTCAACTTCTCCAAAATCTGTAATTCCACTGAGTGCAATAATCTTAGGCCCAATGTATTTTTCAACTCGTAAATGTGCTATATGAGTTGCCCATGTATTTTGAGCAGATGCATATTCTCCAAGAGCATAAAACTCAACTTCATTACCTGGATCAAGCCAGATTCCGGTATAATCTCCCCAACGATTTCTACCGCTACCAAAATCAACAACGTAATTACCTCTTCCTGCTTGAAGTACTTTACTTCCGCTAAAATTTGTAGAATCATTTTTTTTAGTTGAATAAAATGCCCCCGGATACTCAGCTTCACTTGAGCGGGAATATGATATTGCTACGTTACCGGATTTATCAATCGCTAACGCCGGATAATAGTGCCAATGATTATTTTCACCTAATAATTTATGATCCGTAAGAGAATTGTTCTGCACATCGATC
>JAGUXE010000075.1 GCA_020061995.1 Ignavibacteriales bacterium
CGCGGACCTCTGGGGTTTTACAGAAAAAAAATATTCAGTGCCCGAAGAAGAAAGAATTAAAAATGTATTGGAATTAGTCGGCACTGATAAAATTATTTTGAAAGAATTAGAAAATGTGATAGAATTTAGCGTTTCTGGAATGAAAATAGATTTAGGGGCAATTGCCAAAGGTTATGCAGTAGATTGCGCAGTGAAAAAATTAAAAGAAAATAACATAAAAAACTGCCTGATAAACGCCGGTGGCCAGATTTATGCTTTGGGTGATAAATTTGGCTTAGCCTGGAAAATAGCCATTAGAAATCCACGCGGAAAAGACTTGATAGACTATTTAGTTTTAAAAGATAAAGCAGTTTCTACTTCTGGTGATTACGAACAATATTTTATCAAAGGAAAAAAGCGTTACGCACATATTTTTAATCCTAAAACAGGGTATCCTGTAGATTCAGGAGTTGTCTCTGCAACAGTAATTGCGCAAGATGGTATAACCGCTGATGCTTTATCCACCGCTATTTTTGTTTTAGGAAAAGAAAAGGGACAAGAATTAGCGCAGAAATTTCCTAGCGTAGAGGTAAAGATAGTAGAGAAAAATGTTCAAAACTCTAAATAAAACCTTTGCACACCGCGTAGGTGGGATAAGCTGATACGATGAAAATAATTGATAAGGAAGATTTAGCCAAAGAGATAACTAAAATAATAGTGGAGGCGCCGGTAATTGCAGAAAAAGCCAAAGCAGGACAATTTGTGGTTTTAGTGATAGATGAAAAAGGTGAACGCATACCTTTAACCTTAGCTGATTGGGATAAAGATAAAGGGACAATCACCTTAGTGTTTCAGAAAGTAGGTTTTAGTACAAAAAGATTAGGAACGCTTAACTGCGGTGATAATATAGAGCACATACTCGGTCCATTAGGGCATCCAGCTGAGATAAAAAATTTTGGCGAGATTTTTTGTATTGGCGGTGGAGTAGGAATTGCTGAAGTGTATCCGGTATCCCGGGCTTTTAAAGAGGCGGGCAATCGCGTTATGGGAATAATTGGAGCGCGCTCTAAAGATTTAATTATCTTAGAAGATAAGATGCAAAAGGTGTGCGATGAATTATTTGTTACTACTGATGACGGCTCCTATGGTCAAAAAGGCTTTGTTACCGATATTTTAAAGAATATTTTAAACAGGCAAACAGGCAAACAGGCAAACAGGCAAACAGGCACAGTTTATGCCGTTGGGCCAGTGCCGATGATGAAGGCAGTTTCGGAATTGACGAGAAATTACGGAATTAAGACCACAGTAAGTTTAAATCCTATTATGGTGGATGCCACAGGTATGTGTGGTTCTTGTCGCTTAAGCGTCAATGGTAAAACCGTATTTGGCTGTGTAGACGGCCCGGATTTCAACGCTCATCTGGTTAATTTCGAGGAGTTAGAAAAACGATTGGGATTATTTAAAGACCAGGAGACGGAAATCATATGAGAAATAGTTTAGCTAAAATAATGGATGTGGTAGCTTTATTTTTACCAGAGATAAAAGAATTAATAAAAAATAAAGATTTTAATGGATTAAAGGCTTTTATCAAAAATATACACTCTATGGATTTAGCTGAAGGCTGGAGGCATCTGGAGCCTACAGAGAAAATAATTGTTTTTAGGTTGCTGGGGACTAAAAAGGCAGTAGAAGTTTTTGAAAATTTAAGGCTTCCAGAACAGACATATATTTTAAATAACTTGGATAATGCTGAGGTAACCCAAATTATCAATGAAATGGCTCCTGATGATAGAGCGGATTTGTTTAAAGAATTGCCGAATAAAGTATTCAGGAAATTTTTTATTCTGGTAAATAAAGAGGAGGCACAAAATATCCGCAAATTAATGCAGTATAGAGAAGGCACGGCAGGAAGTTTAATGACTACAGAATTTGTAGAATTAAGAAAAGATATGACTGCCAGGGGAGCCATAGTATCAATTCAGGAAAATTTAAGAGCTGAATATCGGGAAAATATCTATTCACTCTACGTTGTTGATGAAAATCATAAATTGGTTGGTTTTGTTTCTTTGCAGGATTTACTTAAGGCGCCGCCGGATATTTTAATTAGAGACATTATGGCAAGCGCAGAGCTAATAAAGGTAGGCGTTAAAAAAGATATAAAAGAGGTAAGCAACTGGTTTAAGAAATATGATTTATTAGATGCTCCTGTAGTTGATGAGGAAAACGTGTTGGTAGGGATTATTACGGTTGATGATATTGTGGAGATAATTGAGAGAGAAACTACTAAAGATATATACGAAATTGGTAAGATGGATGCGCGAGGTGGTGAAATCATCAGTTATTCCCGTGCAAGCGCACTTGAGTTAGTAAAGAGACGTGCGGGTTGGCTTATACTTTTGTTAATCTTTGATTTCTTAACCGGAACAGTGCTAAAAAATTTTGAAGCGACCTTAAGTTCTGTGGTGGCTTTAGCTTTCTTTATACCTATGCTGTTAGATACGGGTGGTAATGCCGGAGCACAAACCTCCATTACTATTATCAGGGGTTTAGCTACAGGAGACGTGAATTTTAAGAATGTCTTTAGAGTGATAAAATTAGAGTTTAGCTCGGCCTTGCTAATGGGTATAATTGTGGGAGGTGTTGCTTTTGGCAGGGCATTTCTTTTACAGAAGGATTTTTCATTAGCAATAGTGGTTGGTCTTACTATGCTTCTTATTGCTATACTTGCTATAGCCACAGGAATATTCTTACCTCTATTTTCAAAGAAAATTGGTTTAGACCCTGCGGTTTTGGCCGGACCTATTACTACAAGCATAGTTGACGTTGTTGGACTAATTATATATTTTAAAGTAGCGCAATTATTTATTCCAGCATTAAGACTCTAAGTGAGTGCATAAGTTATGGAGCTGGCGATTTTTTTGGCTTTAGCGACATAACTTACCTCGTCCATCTTTAGCGGACTTCCGTAAGTTATCTGCTCATTTTATATGCTGCCCTGTAAACTAAATAAGGGTTTAATGCAAAAATCAAAGTGCAAAAATCAAAATTACATATTAAAATGCAAAATTTAAAAACGTATTATTTCCCGA
>JAGUXE010000212.1 GCA_020061995.1 Ignavibacteriales bacterium
GATAAAAGGGAATCTGGTGAACGCAGAGGAGGCAACTCAGCGTGTTTTGAGTTTGCCGATAGAGCCTCTTCAGACACAAGAAGAAACGATGTATGTGGTTACTTCAATGAAAGAATATTCTGGTTTATGAAGATATTTACTGAATGTGTACAAGCAGTTAAATCAGAATATATTGCATTAATAGAAAAGAAAAAAATAATCAAGAAGGAATTTGAAAATGGAAATTAAAGACAAGAAGGTAGTTATAACAGGTGGTGCTGGATTTATAGGAACTTCCATAGCAAAAAAACTCTTCAGGCACAACAGGGTTATCATCTTTGACAATTTACATAGAAATGCCCTCCAAAAAACAGAACTTTTAAAAAGTCCTAATGTGAGTTTTATTAAGGGAGATGTTCAGGATATAAAGGTATTAATTAACGCAGTTAAAGGCGCAAACATTATAATTCATCTTGCTGCTATAGCCGGCGTAGATACAGTACTTGAGAGTCCTGTTAGAACCATGAAGGTAAATCTTATAGGAACTTTTAATGTGCTTGAGGCTGTTTTAAAAACAAAGGATACAGTTGAAAAGATTGTAGATTTTTCAACCAGTGAAGTTTTCGGAACGCATGCTTATAGAGTGGAGGAACTTCATGTTACCCCTACATTAACAGTTGGAGAGGCACGTTGGACATATGCGATTAGTAAGCTTGCCGGAGAATTTTTAGCTCACAGCTATTACATCGAGTTTGGGTTGCCTGCTGTAACGATAAGGCCATTCAATATTTATGGCCCTAATCAAGTCGGGGTGGGTGCTATACATCATTTTATTGTAAGAGCATTAAATGGCGATGACTTGTTAATAAATGGCGATGGTTCTCAGATTAGAGCTTGGTGCTATATTGATGATATAGTTGATGCTGTATTGGTTACTTTAGAGAAACCCGAGGCTACCGGTCAAGTATTTAATATAGGTAACCCAAGAAGTACGCTTACAGTATATGACCTTGCGCAACGTATTATTAACCTGAGTAATTCAAAATCAAAGATAAGGTTTCAGCCTTTAAATTATATTGATGTCGAAATTCGAATCCCTAATATAGAAAAGGCAAAAACTATTCTTAAATTCAATCCAAAAGTTGAATTGGATAAGGGATTAATCAAAACAATAGCTTGGTATAGAAAACAAAAATGAAATTGAATCTGCTTATTACAGGTGCATCTGGATTTGTTGGAAGTAATCTAATCGAAACCTTGAAAAACGATTTTAATCTGATTGAAATAAATAGAAACAGAAGAAACTCCCATGCTAAACAAATCATTTGGGATTATACATCTGATTTAAACGATATTGAAATAAATGAAGATATCCATGCGATTATACATCTATCAAGCATAGTTGGAATAAACACAGAAGAGACAATCATTGACTATTTTGACATAAATACTCGTTCAACACTTCAGCTTCTTGAATTAGGTCAGAAAATTGGTATAAAATTTTTTTTATATTTTTCTACAGGTGGAGTATATGGATATAAAGATTACAAAATAACAGAAAGATCCGCACCTAAGCCTATAGATTTTTATTCTATTACTAAATACCTGTCAGAAATTATATGTAATACCTATAAAAGACGCTTTTTTGTGCAGATATTTAGGTTATTTTTCCCATATGGTAAGGGGCAAAGAAATAAACTGATACCATCTTTGATGAGTAAATTAATTAATGAACAGGTAATCCGATTGAACAGTACCAATGGCAAACCTATAATTAACCCTGTTTATATTGATGATGTATGTGAAGTTGTAAAAAAATCAATTATGATTAACGATTCATTTACTGTAAACATTGCTGGACCAGAAATAGTTTCGATCCAGGAACTATCTGAGTTTATAGCAAAAGAACTTCATAGAACACCTAAATTTGAAATTGTGAAGGATAATCGGGTCAAAAATTTAATAGGTGATACCACCTTTTTGCAGTCAAAAGTACAATATGAACCAAAAATTGGAATAATCGAGGGGATTAGGAGAATTATAAATTGAATATAAAAAAAATACTGCTGATTGCACCTAATTTTATCATAAGGGATGAATATGGTGATCCAGCAGATCCACCTATTGGTATTCTTTATATAGCTGCGGTTTTAGAAAGCAAAAAATATGAAGTTGCAATAATAGATGCAAATATTGAAAACTTATCAGATAACGAAATTTTAAGTCGCATAGTATTATTTTCACCTGATATAGTTGGGATAAGTTGTAACTATTCGCCGCTTCATAATCCAACAATACACTTGGCCCAACTCATCAAAAAAAAATTAAATAAAAATATTATTGTAGTTGCTGGTGGTAATCATGCAACTGCCTCTGATGAATATTTACTTAAATCGTCAGAAGGCAATATTGACTTTATATGTAAAGGCGAAGGAGAAACAAGTTTTCCCGAACTAATTAATGGATTAGAAAGCAACAGAACACCAGAAGAAATAAAAGGAATCTCCTTCTATAATAAAGCAGAAATTATTTCTAATACCAGCCTGCAGATAATTGACGACCTCGATAGTCTGCCTATCCCGGCTTATCATTTAGTTCCAATCGGAAAGTATAAAAGATATAACATAATTTCGAGTAGAGGATGTCCATATGCATGCACCTATTGTGCATCAAAAGTCATAGCCAAAAAAATGAGATATAGGAACCCTAAAAAGGTAGTTGATGAGATAGAATTTTTACTGGACAAATATGGGCAAAAACACTTTTGGTTCTCAGATGATACATTTACTGCAAACTTTAGACATACTGAAGAGCTTATGGATGAACTAATAGTGCGGCAGTTAAATATCTCTTGGAGTTGTCTTACACGTGTAAATGTTACTAGAGAGCAACTTTTAATGAAAATGAAAAGAGCAGGTTGCATGTATATCTCTTATGGTGTTGAATCGGGTGATCCAGGAATAATCAAAAAAATGGATAAGCGAATAACTTTGGAAAATGTTAGAAATGCGCTTCATATAACCAAGGAAGTAGGTCTCAGGATGTATTGTTTTTTCTTAGTTGGATATCCAGGAGAGACTAAGGAGACGATAGAAAAAAGTTATAAGTTAATTAAAGATACTAGGCCGGATGGCGTAAGTTTCGCTATAGTTATTCCCCTTCCAGGAACCAGATTATTTCATGAACTGCATAATAAAGGTTTGATTTCTTACGAAGAACTTCAGTGGGATTATTTATTTGCTAAAGTCCCCGGGAATTATAAATATGAGAAATATGCTGCAACGCTTGCTTCAAGATGGTGTAACCTGACACCTCAAGAATTAATCGATGCCTGTATAAAGGGAGAAAACCTGCTCAAAGATGAAACAATTGCGAATCCTTCATGCACCAATTGAAATCGCTGGACAAATGGGGATACTATCAAAAGCTCAGAGAAGCTTGGGCCATAAATCTACTTCTGTTAGCTATTATGATCATCTTTTCAAATATGCCTGCGATAAAAATTTACGACTAAATTCTTATCATATAAGGCATGGAGGAATAATTTTTGCAAATATAAAAAAATTGTGTTTTTTTATACATGCCCTTATTTTATATAATGTTTTTCATTTCCATTTTGGTGTTACCCTAATTTATAACTATTTAGATTTACCAATACTTAAGTTTTTTAGAAAAAAAATTGTTATGCATTTTTGGGGAGATGATGTACGACGGTCTGAAATTTCAGAAGCAAATAATAAATATTATAAACTTGCCGGGTATATTAAAGATGATAAAAAAGTATCTGATAAGCTAAGGAAACTATCAAAATATGTTGATACCGTAATAATTCCAAATTATGAACTTCTTGAACATGTAAAAAACTATTTTAATGATGTAAAAATTATTCGTCAGGCAATCAATATTTCTGATTATAGTCCAAAATATCCTGAACCAGAAACATGCACACCTTTCATTGTACATGCTCCGAGTGATAAAGATATAAAAGGTACGAAATTCATTGTTAAAGCCATTAATAGACTAAGGGACAAATATATATTTAAATTCAAACTTGTTCATGGTATTTCTCATGACGAAGCTGAAAGAATTTACCAAAGCGCAGATATCATAATTGATCAACTTATTTTGGGTGAGTATGGTCTTGTGTCCATAGAGGCTATGGCTTTTGGAAAACCGGTTGTCTGTTTTATTCGAGATGATATCAGGTCACTCTATAAAGATTTACCAATTGTTAGTGCCACCCCTGAAAATATTGAAGAAAAGATCGAATGGCTCTTGAAAAATCCTCAAGCAAGGACTGAGTTGGGAAGGGCAGGAAGAAGTTTTGTTGAAGCAAATCATGATTCTCGAACCATTGCAAAGCAACTTATAGAAATCTATGATGGGATATAAAAACCTAAGGTCAGCGATAAGCAGTCCCGCTTATTGGAAACTTTATCTCTGGAGACTACTGTTTGGTTGAAAAATTTAAAAGACTACTGAAAGACTCCTTTATCTACGGCCTGGAACGGTATCTTGCTGCCTTTGCCGGTGTATTTCTGGTCCCTGTTTATACAAGAATATTTACCCCTGATGACTATGGAGTAATTGAAGTTATCAATACAATCATCTCAATAGTTGCGGTCTTTGCTGTATTAGGTATGGATTCAGCTCTCGCATTTCATTTTTATGATACAAAAGAAGAGAAAGATCGCAAGATAATTATTTCAACTAATTTTCTTTTTCGCATTGCTTTTATCTGCCTTCTTTCTATGATACTGATCATTGCTGCTGACTTTATATCTGAGAAGTTTCTGAAATCTCTTGAAAAGGCAATATACCTCAAGATAGCCATAGTGACTCTTTTATTTGGTAGTATTTTAGGTTTCTGCCTGGATTTACTCAGGTTCAGGTTAAAACCAGTAAGGTTCAGCATAGTTTCTCTTGGAAGCACAACATGTGTAATAGCCCTGTCAATATATTTGGTCGTTTACCTCAAGGCAGGACTTTATGGAGTTTTTGGGGCTAATGTCATTACGGGATTAATCTTTGCGGTAGTTGCGGTTTGGATGAATAGAGGTCAGATAAAAATTCTTTTTTCAGCAATAAGGCTAAAAAGGATGTTGGCTTATGGTCTGCCATTGGTTCCTGCGAGCGTAAGTATATGGGTGGTTGGGTTTTCAGACAGATTTTTTTTGACAACTTATTCTACTTTACAAGAAGTTGGGCTCTACTCCATCGGATATAAACTTAGTATGGTGCTTTCTCTCATAACAGCAGCTTTTCAGATGGCATGGGGACCCCTTGCTTTTTCAATAAAAGATGAACCAGATGCCAGGGTCTTCTATTCGAGGGTTCTTACCTATTACCTTGTTGTTACGACAGTTGCGGCCTTAATTCTTTCCGTATTTGCTAAGGAAATCCTTATGGTATTTACAACATCAGCATTTGTAGGAGGTTATAGGGTAGTTGGTCTTCTCGTGTATAGTATCATTTTTAGTGGAGCCTATTATATTTTTGCCATAGGCGTAAATTTGACCGGAAAAACAGCCTATATCAGCTGGACAACAGGTGTCGCTGCAATTTCTAATATTATTCTGAACTTTATATTAGTTCCCAGATACGGTATGATGGGAGCTGCTATCTCAAGTGTCATTGCTCAGGGAATATCAGCATATCTCCTATATCTTATCTCGCAGAAATTTTATCCAATAGAATATGAAATATCAAAAATAGTAAAGATAGTTATATTAAGTGCGATTTTGATCTTTTTAGGAGTTAATGCGGAGACTATATTCGTTAAGGCCGCAATCCTGTTTTTATATCCGATTCTTTTATTAACTGTAAGAATAATAGGAAGGCAGGAAATTTACGCCTTGCGAGATATTATCTTGAGAATAAAACCTTTTACTGGATGAATGGATTTTTTATCATGTTGAAGAAAGAATTACCAAAGGTATGTATGTTTGTAATGAATCCTGTAACATCTGATCCACGCGTTATGCGTGAGGCAAAGACATTGGTAGATCATGGATACGATATAACTATTGTAGGATTAGGTGAAGACAGATATACGGAGTTTAGCAGTAATGGAATTAAAATTATTTTATTAAAAAAGCCATTCATTTATAGGATTGCATTAAAGATAAAGAAAAACCAGGTAATCAACAAAACAATGATACAGAGGAATCATGATATCGAGGAAAGCGCAACTTATTTGTTAAACATAATAAGATTTATCAAAAAGATCATATATGACATCGGAGAAATCAGCTACGTCTTGTCGACAAATATTGCTATGACATTTGTGGGAAGCAAGATCGGAGCAGATATGTATCATAGCCATGACTTGAATACGTTATTGACGGGCTATCTATCTTCAAAGCTCAAGAGAGCAAAACTTATCTATGATTTTCACGAGGCATATGCTGAACAGTTTCCTCCAGGCACTTATACAAAAATGTGGCAATTATTCTATTCATTTCTTGAAAAAAATTTAATAAAAAAATCTGATAGGTTGATTACCATTTGTGAGTCACTCAGAAATTGGGCGATAGAGTGTTATGGACTGTCCGAAATTGCTGTTATAATGAATGCCTCAACGTATGTTAAACCAGATATTTTGTCTAAAAACGGTGGGAAAAAGATTGTGCTTTATCACGGTATTTACATGAAAGATCGTGGACTTGAGCAACTTGTTGAAAGTGCAAAATATTTTGCTCCTGAAACCAAGTTAATTTTTAGAGGAAAAGGTGAAGTAGAGCCGATCTTAAGGTCAATCGTTAAGAATGAAAGGCTTGAGGATAAAGTCGAGTTTGTTCCACCGGTTAAAATGGAAGAACTTGTGAAATATGCTTCTGAAGCTGACATAGGAATTATACCCTATATAGCAACCAATCTTAATAATAAATTTGCTACACCTAATAAGCTATTTGAATACATGATGGCTGGATTAGCAATTGCAGGAAGCGATTTGCCGGAACTGAGGAATATTATTATTGGAAACAACCTCGGAAAGGTCTTTGACCCAACAGATCCAAAAGATATTGCAAGGGCTATAAATGAAATGCTTTCCGATGAGGAGCTTCTAACTGAAATGAAAAACAATTCCCTTAAGGCAGCAAGAGATAAATACAACTGGGAAAAGGAAAGTCAAAAACTTATAGCTCTCTATGAGACTTTATGTGCGGAATAGCAGGATATTTTAGCCTTAATAGAGAAAAGATCGATACAAAAA
>JAGUXE010000398.1 GCA_020061995.1 Ignavibacteriales bacterium
CTTTGTAAATACAAAGAAAATGATGATGCTTAAGTAATTATAGAATTAAATCTATGATTCAAAAGGGTGATCTTCGGATCACCCTTTTTTATTTTAAAATATTGATGATAATAGAGGAATTATTCTTTTTAGATTAGTAGAATTGCAGAACACTGATTAATTCTGATTTATGAGTGAAGTGGGAGTTCAATTGAAATCAAATTTTAATCGAATGAGGTTGGTTGCAGTATATATGACCATTTTACATCCAATTTTTATGAGTGAATCCGAATCCCCATTCACTTCCAGAGACAAGCCCCCGATGCTTCAATAAGTAATATTACTTAACAGATTAGTTTTGAGTCTTTTTCTAACTTCATCTTGTCACTGAATTTTCTTGCATCTAAATATAAAAATAGATAGTTTTCTTGGGATTAATTAACTTACCATAAATAAGTTGAGGGAAAGTTTTGGGGTTAATTATTCAATGACAATGATACTTCACGGCTTGATAATAAAAACATTAGCTTAACATGTGGGGAAAATAAATTTTAAAATTGACCTTAAACTGCGAAAAAATGATTCAAATTAAATCACTTATCAACAATCAATACGGAGTAATCCTATGAGAAAGTTCATACTTTCAATAGTTCTATTTCTAATGTGTGTTGTGCTTCCGTTAAATGCTCAATCAATGAAATATGAGTATTCAACAAGTACATCAGCATTTACTCCCATCACTGGTGCGAGTGGGTTTACACTACTCGGAACAACACCTTTAGATGAAGGGTATTCAACCCCAGTGGCTATCGGTTTTCCATTTAGCTACGCGGGTGCATCTTATGATTCATTCCAAGTATCTACTAATGGTTTTATAAGACTAGGAGAAGGACTAGCAAGTGCTACGACTTCTAATGCCTTAGCTGGTACACTTCGAAGAATTATTGCCCCTCTTTGGGATGATTTATCAGTTGCCGATTCGGCATCATTAACGTATGTTTTAACAGGTTCAACTCCCAATAGAGTATTGACTGTTGAATGGCGTAATGTTAAATGGACTTTTAGTGCTACAACTGCAAATGCAGAATTTCAGGTTAAACTTTATGAGAATGGTAGTAAAATAGAATTCCACTATGGAAGTTTTGGAACTGTAGCAGCAACAGTAAGTGCTTCTGTTGGGTTAAGCGATAATAGTGTCGTTGGAACTGCTAATAGAGCTACGGGAACATTCCTAAGTTTGAATGTCGGTGGTGTTGCTACTACAAGAACATTTTATGCAACAATGGGACTTGAATTTGCAGCAGTGAATCAAGCGCCTGATGCAAATACAGTTGTAACTTTTACTACCGGTGCTGCCCCAATGGCCGGGACTTATACTGTTGGTGGAGCCTCTCCAAGTTTTAAAACTCCAAGTGAAGCTGCAGCAGCTTTAAATGTTAGAGGAGTTTCTGCACCTGTTACAATTAATATTCGTCCTGGTGAATATGAGGATGTTTTACATCTTACTACAATCGTCGGTGCGAGTCATGCAAATAGAGTTACGATTACAAAAGAAAGCGGTGATGTTACACTTTCACCTCGTTATGGTGCAAGAACTAGCGCAACGGTTTTAGCCGGTGATGGTATTGTAAGACTTGACGGTGCAAGTTTTGTTACTATCGACGGATTAAAACTTGTTGATAATGCGTTAAATACAACGACAGCATTAAAATATGAATTTGGTGTTTGTATTGCTAATGCTGAGCTTTCTCCTACAATAACAGCCGGCTCAAGATATAATGAATTCAAAAATCTTTTCATTGATCTAAATGCCCAAACTGTTGCTAATACCAATGCAATAGGAATCAGAATGGGAACAACTGTTTCATCTTCAGCAGTTGATACCGCTTTGACAAACAGCTATAATACTTTCCAAGATTTAACTATCGAAAGATTTTGGAGAGCAGCGATTCAAATGTATGGATTCTCAGGTGTTCGAGCCGATTATGGCAATAAAATTACAGCTGTTTCCGGTCGAAACGCTTTCAGAAATGTTACAGTAACTGCGAGTGGTTCAGATATTAGAGCAATTGAAGCTAATGCTCAGTTTAATCTTTATGTTGATAAAACTGATATTTATGATCTTATCTCTACTAGTACGGGATGGACTACTAACGTAATAAGTGGTTTTAGATACAATCCTGCTAATAGTGCAGCGGATTTTAATGGTGGAAATCTTGTTATTAAAGATGTCAATATTTATAATTTAGAACTTCAGCAGACTCAGGCCACAACTGGTAGTGTTTTGGGGATAGAAATCCTTAGGCTGAATCCTTCATCAGTTGTAACAATAAATAATGTACAAATTTATGATTTGTTTTCAAATGGGAGTACAACTGCACTTGCACGAGGTATCGCCTTAAATGGAGGAGCCGGTACAGGCTTCACAACAACAGCTAATGTATTCAATAATTTAATATATGATTTACGTGCACCTCGCGCTACAGGTGCTCCATCTATCAGAGTTTTTGATGTACAAAATTCTATTGGTGGAACATTCAATGCAAATGTTTATTATAATACTGCATATCTTGATAACACAGTTGCTCCTACTGCAGCAACACATCAATCATCAATAGTTTATTTAGCAAATTATGGAACTTCGTCACTCGATCTTAGAAACAATATTTTTGTTAATACGATGAACCCGGGGACGAGATCAACTGTAATCTATGCTTCTGCAAACTCTAACTTGGTGAGATTAGCATCAACTACCAATAACAACCTTTATTTTGCAGGAACTCCAGGTGCTACAAGGTTAATTGGTTATGATGGTGCAACTGGTTACCAAACAATTGAAACTTATAAAGCTGCAGTTGCAACCGGTGGATTAGGTGGTCCAAGAGAAGTGCTTTCAGTAACAGAAATGCCACCGTTTGTAAGTGCTGTAGCTCCTTATAATTTGAATATGCAAACCACAGTCGGTACACAAGCTGAGAGTGGTGGGCAACCAATTGCAGGTATAACATCAGATATAGCCGGAACAGTTAGAAATGCTAATTTCCCGGATATAGGCGCCTATGAATTTGCAGGAATTGCGATCGACAATAATCCACCTTCAATCTCATATGCTGCGTTATCTAATACACACTTTACAAACAACAGACAATTAGTTGCTATTATTACTGATCCTAGTGGTGTAGCAGGAGCAGCAAATTCTCCAAGACTCTACTACAGAAAATCTGTAAATGATCCTTATTTATTTGATGCTACACCTGTTGTAAACGGAACTGAATATACATTTACACTTAATTATTCATTACTACCTGGTGGTTCTGTTTCAATTGGTGATACATTATTCTACTATGTTGCAGCTCAGGATGCTAATGGAATCGCAGTAACTAATCCTTCAGGGGGAAGTGGTTCAACACCTCCGGGAACAACTGCTCCTGCGCTACCTAGAGGATATTTCATATTGGGTGCTCCTCTTAATGGTGTTTACACTATTAGCGCTCCGGCATTTAATAGACTTCTTAACAAAAACATTGAATCAAGGATATTTGAAAGAGAAGTTAGCGGGTCATCCCCGATAGCCCAAATCGAAGAGGGATTACTAGATAAAAATGGTAATGCAATTGAGCAATCAGTTGAAGTATCTCACATTGAGCAATATGAAGTTTTATACGAAGGCGAAGCTCCTTTTAGAGGAAGCAGATCGTTAAACCAAAGTTTAGTTGAAAGAGGTAAAACTTTAGGATTAATAGAATCAAATGTTGAATCTGTTTATCCTTCTTTGGCTGCTGCGGTTACAGATCTCAATTTGCGCGGTGTATCAGGTCATGTAACATTTTTACTTGCCGATACAGCATATACAACCCCAACTCTTCAAATTGCTATTGGCTATGATTCTGTTACAACTGAAAATAGAACTGTTACTTTCAAACCTGCTAGTGGTGTTAATACGAAAATAACAGCTAATTCTACTAGTCCTGTTTTTATTGTTGCTAATTCATATGTAACTATCGATGGATCAAATGCAGTTGATGGAACATCGCGTAATCTGACTATCGAAAATACAAATGCAGGTGCTTCTGCGGGTGTTGCATTCTTTTCAAATTCAGCTTACTCCATTGTAAAGAACATCATTGGGTATGCATTAAATCCAACTTGGGGTTATGGAATCGTATTTAGCGGTTCAACCTACGGAAAGATTTTAAATAATGAAATTAAGAGAACAACTCTCGGAATTCAATTGCAAGGGTTCTCTAATTTTACAGAAGTTAAAGGTAATTTTGTTGGTGCTACACTTGATGCTGACAAAATTCAAAATATTGGTATTGCGGTTCTTTCAACCACTAATTTTGAAGTTAATAACAATTACATCTCAGGATTATTGAGAGCTGCAACCAGTAGTACAGCGGGTATTGTTTTAGGTATTACTGTTGCAGGTGATGCCTTAAATGATGGAAATATTAATAATAATTTCATCAACGACATTAAACACGTTGGTGTCGGTACCGCTGCATACGGTGCGTATGGAATCAGATTAGCAGGAAATACAGCTATTGTCAACTCAAATATTAAAATATTCAATAATGTGATCACAAATGTTTGGGGTGATGGCGACGCAGGTATTTCATTTAATCCGGTTGGTATCTATGCGAGCCAAGGTGCGGGATATCAAATTTATTTCAATTCAGTTAATCTATATGGTAATGTAAATTATGCCGGTGCTTCATCAGCTGCAACAGCGGCATTAATGATAAATAGTGCTGCGGTTGTGAACTTAGATATTCGTAATAATGTTCTGAGAAATTCACAAACCTTTGTTGGTGCCCTCGGCAAAACATATGCTTTCTATAGCACGGGTGCAAATACAACCTTTGCTGATATTAACTATAACGATTACTATTCAGTAGGTGAAGATTCAGCTTTCAACTTCCTCGGTACAACAGCTTATGCAAATCTTGCAGCATGGCAAGTTGCCACAGCAAAAGATGCAAACTCTAAAGAAGTTGATCCACGTTTCACTGATACATTGAATCTTAGACCACTAGCAGGTGCAGGAGTTCTATTTGCCGGTACTCCAGTTGCAGGTATTACAACAGATTATCTAGGTTCAACAAGAACAAATACACCTTCAATGGGTGCTTATGAATATCCTGTTGTGAATATTGGTTGGGCAAACTTACAATGGCCAGGTACAGCTACCATCAATCAAGGTGGAAGTGTTACTGTTTATGGTCAAATTTGGGTTGATGGTATTACAAACTCTCCAGGTGCCGGATTCGGTATTCAAGCATGGGTTGGTTATAGTACAGAAAATACAAATCCAAATACATGGACAAACTGGGTTGCATCTACATTTAATGTTGATGCCGGAAACAATGATGAATACCAGGCAAACATTGGTTCTAATTTAGCTGCCGGTACTTATTATTATGCAACCAGATATAAAGTGTATGATGGTGCTTATTATTATGGCGGTTTCAGTGGTGGAGAATGGAACGGAACAACTAATATTTCTGGTGTTCTAACTGTTCAAGCTCCATTAGTATTAGATTGGCAGAGATCTGCTGCAGGTACAAACTTACCGGCATGGTTCTCATCAACTGGAAATAGTGAAAGAGGCTTTGGATGGGGTATGGTTAATCTTGCTCCTTCAGAAAGTATGGCTGGAAGACTAGTTGTACCAACGAGAAACGGTGGAACTTTTGTTAAACTACTTAACGATTCAACCGGTGCAGATGCAGGTGAATTAGATGTAACCGGTATTTCTCTAGGTACTTTTGTTGTGAATGATGCTGATGTAGATCATCTAGGAAGAATTTATGTAGCTAACATGGTCACAACGGCAGCTACAGTTCCATTCAAAGTATACAGATGGGACAATACAGCAAGTGTACCTAAATTAGTTCTTTCATATTTAGGTGATGCAGTACGTTTAGGTGATGTTTTTACAGTTGCTTATGATGCAGCGACAGAAGGTTATGCAATCTGGGCAGCTAGTGCTACAACCGGACAGGCAAAAGTCTATAAATGGACTCAAATTGTGGGAAGTGACTCTTTGAATCAAGTTCCTACTGTTATTACTTTAAGTGATGCAATTACAACCGGAATTTCAGCAGCTTCAGTTGGTCCATTGCCAAATGGTGATTTTTACTGGAATGCAAATGGACAAAATGCAAGAAAATATCAGGCAAATGGTACATTGGTAGGTGTTGTTCCTGGTGGAGTAGTTGCAACTGGAAGCGGTGCTATTAAATTCCTTGGAACTCAGGGAACATCTGAATATTTCGCTACATTCCAATACGGTGCTGGTAATCAGAATGCACGTATAGTTGAAGTTCCAAATGGTGATCCTACAACTGCTGTTACCTATGGAGTAACAACCCCTCTTGGTGCTAATGCAAATGCTAATGGATTAGGCGATGTTGCAGTCAAACACAACTTTGACGGTAGCAAAACTATCTATGTTCTTGCAACAAATAACGGTTTAGGTGCTTACAAATCAACTCAGGTTATTCCTGTTGAATTTGCTGCGTTTAGTGCCGAAGCCCAAGACAGAAATGTAATGTTACAATGGAGAACAAGTACTGAAACAAACAGTGCTTCA